>JASHSL010000208.1 GCA_030040855.1 Terriglobales bacterium | reverse complement strand
TGAAAGTAGGAGCCGTGGCCATCGGAACCGAACCGGCTTGTCCGTTATCGCATGTCCTGACGACCAGCACCCCGGCGGGAGTGCCTCCCGCCAGGTAGGCGAACGCGCCCTCGGCCAAAAACGCCACGTCGTTGGCTGTAGAAGACAGTGGAATGGTTTCGAGGGGATCCAGCTTCGAATAGACGTAGAGGGTACTTCCAGCCAGGATAAAGGCCTTCAGACTATCCGGCGAAAAGCTGGCAGCGGTCGCCCCGGCGATCTCGTATGCTGTGCTCGTCGAGCTCGCGGTGTCGAACACGTAGACCTGATTGGGAGTATCGATGGTGTCGGAAACAATAACCTTGCTGCCATCCGGGGAAACGGAGAGCACTTTGCCGGGGGCGGAGGGGAACTGGGTAATGGTGTTCGAACTGGGGTCGAGCACCATCAGACCTTTGCTGCCCGACAATCCCGAATTGGTGCCGAGATACGCTTGGGTCCCCGCGGCGTTAAAGACCAGCGAGTTCGGCGTGACCGGCAGGCTGATCGACGCCGCCACCGTGTTGGCAGGTTCGGTGATGGGTACGACCGTGCTGACGCAATTGTCGATTGTCCCACACCCGGTGCTGCTGGCATAAACCGTCTTCGCACTGGTGGCCGTCGTCGTTGTCGAGGGATTCGCTACGAACTCGATGGCATTCTCCGGGTAGATCGGCAACGAAGGCACAAATCCGGTGTTGCAGGTTGGCGGTGTGCAGGAGCCAATAATGGTCGCGGTCCCGCCCGCCGACGATGCGCTGGCCGCACCGCTGGTGCTCACCGTGACCGAGGCGGGTTGGGAAGAACTCCAGGTCAGCCCGACTGCCGTATGCAATCCCGGATACAAGATCACGTTGCCTAAAGTGTCGGTGACCGTGGCTTCGATCGTTTTTGAAGTAGCGGTCGCGGCCGTCACCTGAAGCAGGATCGACTGAACGGCACAGGTGGTAAATGTGATGGGGACACTGTTGGCGTTGCCGACCGTGGCAAACACCGGGCTCAGCCCCGGGGTTTGTGCTGTAGCTACCACCTGATTGAGGGAGATTCCATTCACCAGGTTGGACAGCGTGCTGATCGTATTGTTGAGCGTAAGCACATTGAGATTGGTGGCTTGCCAAGTGAATTGACCGACGGTGGACGTGATGTCATTGCCTTGGTAGTAGGCCCGAGCCTCGTAGACGGTGTTCTGGACCGTGTTCTGTTCAAGGAGGGACTGGCAGGGATTGCGCGGTAGTGTACAGGGTGTGGGAGGGTTCGGAACAGCGCACAGATCGAACACCTGGATGCTATCGATGTGCTGGTGCACGTAAACGGTCGTCGGCGGGCTTGCGACTCCCTGGGCGATCGCCGTGACCTGGGCTACTCCGACTGGCCCGGGCGTACACAAGGTGGGGCTGACCAGGGAATCCCAGGTTCCCCCGCAGGCCAAACCGTTGGCAGCCACGCTGACCACGGCGGGATTGCTGGACAGGAACGAGACTGGTTCGGTGATCGTAGCCTTCGTCGCACTACGAACGGTAGTGGTGAAGCTCTCGGTGGTGCCAACTTCGAGAGAGAGTGACGGCGCCGGCGCGATGGTCACGCTTGCGGGAACGGGAAAGCTGGCGGTCTTAACCGCGCTGCTTTTGCCACATCCGGCGAGGAGAACTAGGAGCACAAAACCCGCTGCGACGGCAACCACAGAACCAGCACTTCGACCCATGCATCCTCCCGGCGGGGGTGGTTCCCCACCGAGCCGCCTTTGTTGGGAATCCTTCAGTGTAGAGGCAGAGATTCCTTTGAGCAATATCCCGGCGCTCAATTCGATCGCCCGCCGGGCAGCGCCAGGCGAGCGCTCACCGCGCCAGCCATGCGTTGCCTTCTCTAAATCAGCGTTAGGGAAACCTTTTGTACTTTGAGGCTAGGATGGGTGCGATTGGATGCCAGCGTGCCCGATGCGAAGAAATTCCGTGCCGGTTGCTGCCACCCTGGGGCGCGACGATGTGCAGGGGATCGATTCCAATCAAACCCATGTCTTCCCGATCTTGCGTGGGTCGCAATCCGCTCTCAGACATCTCTGGGAAACTGCATCGTAGGAACCGGTGCACGACATATTTGGGCAAGTATCCTAGCGTAGGCGTAGGTCAGGATAATTCAGTCCATGCGATGGAGGATATCGCCCCATGCCCGAATCACTCGGCCAGCTGGAACAACAGCATACTGCCATTTTCGACGGGTGTTGCGACTCCCCGACTTTCGCAGCGGATCTATCAATGCCACCCGCGGTCCTGCGGTAAGCCAACTGCCGACGTTATGTTGATAACAAGCCCGAGTGGAGGATCACGGGCGTGAAGCGATACCGAAATGGCTGTCGCAACCCATAGCATTTCCTGCGACTTCTCGGCTGTAAGCTACCCCGGGAATTTCCGTGGTGCTGGAAACCAAACGGTTTCCCCTGTGCTTCGACAGCGTTGGGAGAACTCAGCTTTACTACCTGGGCATGGGTAAGAACACCCCGGACGAAGGTCAGTCAAGGCAACCGTCAATTTGAGCTCTTGTGACGGCGAGGACCGCGCCATAAAGTATCCCCAATTACCCTGTGTGCGAGGTGATCTTTATGCTCACCATCCGACCGATTCGTTTCCTCTTCTCTGCTTTGGTCTTGCTGGCAGCGAGCCTGGCCACAGATGCCCAGACGCGGCTGGCAGTTCCATCGTATCAGGAACCTGGCACTTCGACTTGGGCAGGCTGGGCAGCGGAAGGTCCTAGCGCGGTGGGATTGATGATCGTCGACATCAGCAATGGCGATGACCCGACATACTATCCGGCGGTCGACGCCGCGATCCAAGCCACGCGCAAACAAGGCATCTTTGTGCTCGGTTATACCTACACGGAGTACGGCACCCGCGAACCCAGTCTGGTGCAGCAAGCCATTGACAGCGTCTATCAGAACTATGGAGTGGATGGCATCTTCATCGACCAGGCTCCGGTGAATTGTAACGATCCCAATACATATGCCGGCACGCAATTCATGTACTATGCCGAGCTGACAAACTATGTGCGCGAGAACCAGGCTGGGGCCCGAATTACGGTTCTTAACCCCGGAACAACCCCGGCCAATGATTGCTGGATGTCGATCAGCAACGTGCTGGCAACCTGGGAGAATTCGGGCGGGCTTTCGGCCTACCAGACCAGCTACACGGATTATCCCTGGATCCATCAATATCCGCCGGACCGTTTCTGGCACATCATCCTGGGCGTGACCCAAGCACAGTTGCCAACCGCGCTCAGCCTTGCACAGGCGCGGAACGCTGGTTGGGTATACATCAGCGACAGTGCGGACAATGCCTACAATCAGATCCCGGTCTATTGGGCCGCGGAGGCCTCTGCTGTCACTGGCCAAGGAGTCCAGGCGCCGTTTGCCGCTGCCTGGCCGAGTTCTACGGCTAGTACCGGCGGAACCATGAATGCCCGCGTGTCTTTCCGTTGGCGGGCGGTCAACGGAGTGACGTGGGAGATTTTTCTCGATACCGACCAGAATGCCGAGACGGGATACCAGGGTGCCGGCCTATCGATCGGCGCCGAATATATGGTAGAGGGCACATCAGCTGGTACCGTCCAACTCTACAGGTACATCGGCTCTGGAACGAACTCCAGATGGAGACCGATTTCCGCCAACACACAAATCGCTTTTCCTGATCCTGGGATCAATCTGGTGATGTTAGACCAAGCCGGAATCGGTTACCCATCGGCTCTTAACTACCAAATTCAATCTCTCGACGCGAATTCGAACCTGCTTTACACCAGCTATACGTATCCGCTGAGCCTGAGCAATACGGGGATGATTTTCGACATTATGGATCATTTCCAATGATTTTGTTGATTGGGGTTAGAGGGCAAGGAGAAGTCTCCTGTGCCGAGCCTGGTTCCGAGCCTGGTTCGAACTCTATATCGCGCATCCCGTACGAACCGTACGAACGCCCCGGTTGACGATTCGGGACACGAGTTGTTATAGTAATTAGGTTCCGCGAGTCAATCCGGGCTACCTGTACGCGGTGGTTCTTTCGCTCCGGGGTTCGTGTAAGCGAGAGATTCCAAACAGAGCAGCTGAGCCGCAAAGATATACCTCTTCGATTAGCCTCGAAGATATCCTCGCTGAAACGTGCCTGCGCGTACTTCCTTCCGCGGGAAGGCTATGCAGGGCGATGCTGACGAAACGGAGTGCCTTCCTTCCATCGGAGGCTTGGCGCCACCGTCGGAAGCTTTAGTCCGAATGGTAAGGTAACAATCTTCCGCTTGGCGGTGTAACTGGCGGAAAGTATGGCTGGCGGATCGCCACCCAGACCGTCAATCAGGGAAAACCACAGCCGCGTTGTTCGGCCGGCGCAGCTTGCGCTTCGAGCGTGGGTAGAACTCGCGGCTGGGGAGAGAAAGGCGAACCATGCCGACGTTTAATCAGTTGGTGCGCGCTGGCCGAAAACGGCCACGGTACAAGACGGCGAGCCCGGCGTTGCAGGGGTGCCCGCAGAAGCGGGGGGTATGCACCCGTGTTTATACGCAAACCCCGAAGAAACCGAACTCGGCGCTGCGGAAAGTTGCTCGAGTACGCTTGACCAACGGCATCGAGGTTACGACCTACATTCCCGGCGTGGGTCATAACCTGCAGGAGCACTCGATTGTGTTGATCCGCGGGGGCCGGGTGAAGGACCTGCCGGGGGTTCGCTACCACGTTATCCGCGGCGCCCTGGACGCGGTCGGGGTAGCCAACCGCAAGCAGGGACGCTCCAAATACGGAGCGAAGAGACCCAAATAGGGGGACGAACCGGGCAACCAGGAGCGAGAGACTGCCATGCCTCGAAAAGGACACATTGCGAAGCGCACCGTCGAGCCCGATGCGGTTTACGGGTCGGATTTGGCGGCTAAGTTCATCAATTCGATGATGTGGAATGGGAAGAAGAGCACGGCGCAGGGGATCTTTTATGAGTCGCTGAGCCGTTTGCAGCAGAAGGGCGGCGATGATGCCCTGAAGCTGTTCAAAAAAGCGGTCGAAAATTGCAAACCGCTGCTCGAAGTCAAGACCCGAAGGGTGGGCGGCGCCAACTATCAGGTGCCGGTGGAGGTAAATCCGGACCGGCGTACGTCGCTGGCCATTCGTTGGTTGATCACCTATTCCCGCGGGCGAGCCGAGAAAGGCATGATCGACAAATTGAGCAACGAATTGCTCGACGCGGCCAATAACCGCGGGGCGGCCATTAAGAAGAAAGAGGATGTCCACCGTATGGCCGAGGCCAATAAGGCCTTCGCCCATTACCGGTGGTGAGTAGCCAGTAGCGTCTTCCACGCAGATAGGATCGGAGCCCAGAAGGAAGAAACAAAGTCGTGCCCAGAACAGTCCCATTAGAGCGATCCCGAAACATCGGCATCATGGCCCACATCGATGCCGGCAAGACCACTACGACCGAGCGCATCTTGTTCTATACGGGAAGAACCCATCGCATCGGAGAGGTCCATGAAGGCACCGCCATCATGGACTGGATGGAGCAGGAGCAGGAGCGCGGCATCACCATTACCTCGGCGGCCACCACCTGTTTCTGGCGCGACATCCAGATCAATATCATCGACACTCCCGGGCATGTGGACTTTACTGCCGAAGTGGAACGTTCCCTGCGTGTGCTCGATGGCGCTTGCGCCGTTTTTGATGCCGTCCACGGGGTGGAACCGCAATCGGAGACCGTGTGGCGCCAGGCCGATAAGTATGAAGTTCCGCGCATTTGTTTCATTAACAAGATGGACAAAATGGGAGCTGATTTTGAGCATGCCATTGACACCATCCGCAAGCGTCTCAATGCCCGCCCGGTTGCCATTCAGCTTCCCATCGGACAAGAGGACAAATTCCGCGGCGTCATCGATTTGTTTGAGATGAAGGCGATCATCTGGAAGGATGAAACCCTGGGCGCGGAGTACGTCCGCGAAGAGATTCCGCAGGAGCTGCAGAAGAAGGCCAACGCTTTTCACAACCAGATGGTTGAAACCATCGTCGAGAACGACGACGAGCTGCTGCACAAGTACATGGAAGGGGAAACCATTTCGCCCCCGGAGTTGAGGGCTTCTCTGCGCCGCTCGACCATCGCCTTGAAGGTGTTTCCGGTGATCTGTGGAAGCGCTTTCAAGAACAAAGGGGTGCAGCCGCTTCTCGATGCGGTCGTCGATTTTCTCCCCTCCCCCCTGGACATTCCCTCGGTGAAGGGAACGGATCCGAACACCGGTCAAATCGTGGAACGCAAGGCGGAGGACAAAGAACCGCTGTCGGCCTTGGCGTTCAAGATCATGACGGATCCCTTTGTCGGCCAGCTGGTCTTTATCCGCCTCTATTCCGGCCACCTGCGAACCGGAGACACGGTGTACAACACCGTCAAGCAGCGCAGCGAGCGCGTCGGACGCCTGCTAAAGATGCACGCCAATAAGCGCGAAGAGATCAGCGAAATCTACGCCGGCGATATTTGCGCCTGCGTCGGCCTGCGCAACGTCAGCACCGGGGATACCATCTCGGACGAGAAGCATCCGATTTTGCTCGAGTCCATCGAATTCCCCGCCCCGGTGATTTCCGTTGCGGTCGAGCCGAAAACCAAGGGAGACCAGGAAAAAATGGGCCTGTCTTTGGCCAAGCTGGCGCAGGAAGACCCGACTTTCAAGGTTCACACCGATCCCGACAGCGGCCAGACCATCATTAGCGGCATGGGGGAGTTGCATCTGGAAATCATCATCGACCGCATGATGCGTGAGTTCTCCGTAGAAGCCAACGTCGGCAAACCCCAAGTGGCGTATCGTGAGACCATCCGCCGGCCCGCCGAAGCGGAAGGCAAGTACATCCGTCAGACCGGCGGCCGCGGTCAGTACGGCCATGCCAAGATTCGTATTGAGCCGGTGGAGCCGGGGAAAGGCTACGAGTTCATCAGTGAGATCGTAGGCGGCTCCGTCCCGAGAGAGTACATCAAGCCGATCGATCAGGGCATTCGCGAGGCGATGGAAGGCGGGGTGCTCGCGGGTTATGAAATGGTTGACATCAAAGCCACGCTGCTCGACGGCAGCTACCACGAAGTGGATTCGAGCGAGATTGCCTTCAAGATCGCCGGTTCGATGGCCTTCAAGGAGGCCGCACGGAAAGCCTCGCCCGTTTTGCTCGAACCGGTGATGCATGTCGAGGTGGTGGTGCCGGAGGATTTCGCGGGCGCGATCATGGGTGATCTTAGTTCCCGCCGGGGCCGCATCGAAGGCATGGAGCACCGCGCCGGGTCGCAAGTGATCAAGTCCATCGTGCCCTTGGCGGAGATGTTTGGCTACGCCACTCACATGCGCTCGAGCACCCAGGGGCGTGCGACGTACTCC
>JASHSL010000207.1 GCA_030040855.1 Terriglobales bacterium | reverse complement strand
AGGTAGGTCGAGCGCGCCAGCTGTCCTGCGCGTACAAACCGTAATATCTACTGCGGGCGTGTTCGATATCGGGACTTCCCTGAATAAACGAGGTGGGAGCGCCAATCAGATAATCCGCAAAATCCAGTCCGGTTTCTGCGCCGGTGAAGAAAAATTGCCCGTTCTCCCCAGTGTATCCGTGGAGAGTGATTTGGTCGTAGTGAAAGTTGCCGCCGAACTGGATGCTGTGCGTTCCCAAGATCCTTGTGGCGTTGTCAATCACCTGGTAGGTGTTGTTGTATTGATCGAAAATATAGGATGGAACCCCAAAACTGTAGTTATTAAAGGTCATGCTTGGCACCCCAGCAAACTGAGGGGCGATGTTGCTGATTCCACCCGTACTATTCCATGGCGTATTAAATCCCAGCGAGGCCAGCGACACTCCCAACCCCCCTTGGGGAGTTCCAATAAGATTTACGTTCCGGAGATACACCACGCGCGCATCATTCACCGTGTAGTTGTTGATGGTTGTCGTCAGCCCCAGGTTCACCATCTGGGAAAGGCCGGAAGTAGTTGCCGTAAAGCCCGGAATATTTACCGACTGATAGGGATTCGCAACATTGTACTTGTCGGCGAAGTAATAGCCGAACAAATTGTTTTTAGCCAGGGTCGCATCGATCCGCACCCCGCCCTTGTCGTCCTGTAGGGTTTCATTGAATGCCGAGGTCGAATAGACGGGCCCGGCCGGGCTGCTTCCATTGGGGGTGGGAATATATTTCATGGTGGCGATAGCTACAGGGGACCAGGCTCGTCTCGGAATGACAGCGTTCGGAAAGACGCACTGGCTTGTACTCGTACAACCTTGCGAGTAGTACGCTTCCCCTGCGGTTACCGGGTATCCAAGCTCTTGCGAGAGAGTATTGGCCCAATAGGTGCCAACCACTCCCTGGCCTCCATTCGCGGGAGCCTCGCTCAACAGTGCCGCGGTCTGATCCGACAAATCGCCGGAACGGTCGGCCAAGGAAGGTACAGGATAGTACTGCGTGGCCCCTAGAATTTGCCTTGTGCCCTGATAATCGACAAAGAAGAAAACTTTATTTGTTTTGATCGGACCGCCGAAAGTTCCACCAAACTGGTTTTGAATAAAAACACCGCGGGTGGGAGAGAAGTAATTCCTCGCGTCCAAGTCAGTATTCCGGAGAAAGTCGAACAGGTCGCCGTGAAATCGGTTGTTTCCGGACTTGGTGACCACGTTGATTTGGCCGCCGCTATAGTTTCCATACTCGGCATTAAAATTGTTGGTGATAATACGAAACTCCGCAATCGAGTCAAGGTTCGGAATGATCGCCGCGCCGTTGTGCAACCCTTCTTCGGCATCGGCTCCGTTCACCATGAATCCGTTGGCTTCCGGGCGACCACCGTTGATCGATTGGGTGCCATTCGTCAGATTGCCCGATATCGGAGCAGCGACCGTCGTTCCAGCAGTGTCATCGCCAGTGTAAGGTGAGACACCGGGCTGAAGAGCCAACAGATCGATATAGGAACGGCCATTGAGCGGCACGGAGGTAATCGTGGAGCCCTCAATCACGTCGCCCATCTGCGTGCTCTGCGTTTCTACTTGCAGTGTGTTGCTTTGAACGGTGACAGTATTGGTGACTGCGCCCACTTGCAGCTTGATGTCAATCTCGATGGCGGAATTGGCGTTGATCTGGACTCCACTCTCGAGAAAGGGCTGGAATCCAGTCTGATTGACAGTAATGTAGTATTTGTCGACATTGAGTCTAGGAAAACTGTAAAAGCCTTTTGTGTCCGTTACGGTCGTCGTCTGCACCCCCGTGGACGTACTGGTGGCGACTACGGTGACGCCTGCAATCACAGCGCCGCTCGGATCTGTAACCGTTCCCGAGATCGAGCCGGTAATGCCTGCCCAGGCAATGATTGCACTGAGTAGGACAGCGGCAGCTACGCCGAAACTCAAAGCTGACTTCTGATACCGAGTCACGCTGGAAGCCCTCCCTGGCTTGAAAGATAGAAAGCCATCCCTAGCCCGTTCCGTGACCGTGATCACTTGCGCTACGACTTGCCCACCGGGGGCTAGTGTCCCTCTAGCGGACTGCCTGCACGAGTTGCACTCGCAGTTGACCTTTACCGATTTAATAAAACGGTGTAGTATCATCGCGATCGATAGACGGTGTCAAGGAGAATTTTCCTTACTACTGCCGAGAGAGAGGCGTGGTCAGCGCAAGGCTGTCCTGCGTTCGCTTGGATGGGCGGGCGAAGCTGACCAGCAATTCGCCAGATGATGTGGCGGACGATTTCCAAGGTTTGCGCTAGCTCGACAAGCAGAACGGATTGTTCGCTTTAGCGTTCGGGACAACAGCGTTCTAGAGACCGGCCCTCTGAAGGATCGTCGAGTGGCGCAATTTGAGGCGAAGGCAAGCGCTATGGTCACCATTCGAGACGTAGCCCGGAAATGCGGGCTTTCCCCCACCACCGTCTCCATGGTCTTGAGTCAGGCTCCTTTGGCACACTATATTCCGGAATCGACCAAGAAGCGGGTCATCCAGGTTGCCGAAGGCATGGGTTACCAACCCAATCCCTTCGCCCAAGCGCTGCGGAGTCGCCACAGCCGCACCATCGGTGTGATGGTGCCGGACATTGCCGATCCCTACTGCGCCCAGATTCTGCGCGGCATCGAAAACAGCTTTTCGCGATCCAGCTATCTTCCGTTCTTAGTGGATATCCAAAACAATCCCCTGCGCTTTGGGAAATACCTCAATGTTCTGCTGGGACGACGCGTCGAGGGACTGATCATTCTGGCCAACTCGCTGTCTTTTGAGACCGAAGTTCTGAGCGCCTTGGAAAGCCGAAAAATCCCCTCCGTCATTTTGGGCCGAGAGCCCGGGACCGACGCTTTGAGCTGGGTCGCCACCGACAACGAATCCGGTACCCGGCAAGCCCTCGAGCACCTCTATCGGCTGGGCCACCGTAAGATCGCCTTTATCCGCGGACCGAAGATGATTGTCGACAGCCACGACCAATGGGCCGGAATATGCTCTTTTGCCGCCGCGTCAGACTTGAAACTGGATCCTAGGCTGGTTGTGACCTTGAGTGATCCATTCTCGAGCTATGAAGGGGGTTATGAGCGTACCAAAGAGTTGCTGGCGCTCAACCTTTCCTTCACGGCTCTGGTAGCCTTCGATGATATGACCGCTTTCGGCGCGATCCGAGCGCTCATCAGCGCGGGCCTCCGGGTTCCCCTAGACTGTTCGGTCATCGGATTCGATGATATTCCCGCTGCCGCCTTCTACAACCCCGCCCTGACCAGCGTGCGGGAACACATGGAAAGCCTAGCGTCGATGGGAGCTGAAATTTTGCTGGAGACCATTCGTGCCCATCGCAACAACACGGCTGTCAGCCCCGTTCGCCGTAAGGTCAAACCGGAACTGATTGTCAGGGAGTCAACCGCCGCCCCCGGCCATTGACCACCCTCAGCAGGGAGGCTTTGAGGCGACGAGAGGATTTTGCAGTTGCGATCATCCTCGAGGCACGACTTACTCTGATCCTGCCTTTGGGGCACGGGCATAATCCGCGCGAAGGCTGAGAATCTCGAAGGGATGGATGGGCACGCTTATTTGATTGCTGCTGATGGTCAGCTGCGATCCCTGCGTCCGTTGGCATCAGCCTGAAAGCTGAACCAGATTCTGCTGCCCGTGAGATCGTATCCGTTCAACGTGCCGGGCACGGTGATGGAGCGGCGATACCAGACCGCGTCGGTCCCGGCCTCGGCCTTGGCGTGAGCGACGGTCCAGCTCGAGTCATTCAGAGCAAGGGCTTCACCATGGATAGGATCGCCCACATGCATCTTCCATCCTTCTGCAGGTAAGGCCTGCAAGCTCGACAGCCGCTCGATCGTCGTCTGGGACTGGCTGGAGAGTCTGCTCGCAATGCGTGCCGCCTCCTCGACGGACTGGTCCGGGGCTGGGACTGCGCACGGAAGAAGAAAGGCAGATAGGGTCGCGGCCGAAAAGCCGCGCTTTGGCCGAACCCGGCGGTATGCCCCCAAAGCCTCGCGAACTACACTGCTTGGGTCGTCGATTCGTCCTTGTTATCTCTGATGGCTGGGCCACCGTTCTCGCACCAGCTCGGCGGCTGCAGGGCTGAGGCGGCAAATCTAGCTTCAGGCGGCGGTTGGCAAAAGACTGGTTCTGCAAGAGGCATGAGTTTAGCTAGATCGCGATCTCCCCGAAGCTACATGATATAGCGGGCGCGGGTACGCTCCGGTTGGTGCTCGACCCAGACCTCACCGACGCTGTCGGCCCAATCGTTCAGAGCGTAATCAATGACGCTTGCGATAGGGTGGTTGGTTGCGTCGGCAATCATCATCAATTTTCGATACGTCGTGGCATTGATTCTTATCGAATGTTTGTCTTCCATGAAGTCCGCCTCCGTTCGTCAACTTTGCCACACTTCTTCTGCGGATCGAATGGCCCTTTTGGGGTAGGGCCCTGTGCCGCCCGTGGGGCACGCTGGGGCCAACCCAGGCGGCAGTTAGATGGTGGGCTCGCTCCGAGGCATTTCGGATGAAGCAGAAGGCACAACCATGACACGAACCCGGAGGTGCCTGGCGCTCAGGCTCATCCAGCGTGTGAACCCTTCGCGCAAAGCAAACCAAAACGTGGACATTTTGTCCCAACTTCACTTAGCTCCTCAGAAGCAACCTGCCGCGGTCAATCAAATGCCGCCAATCCTGATCGAGCAAGCTAAGGTGAGCTGAAGCAGAGCGAACGACAACAGCGACAACCGTCGCTGTCCAATTCCAGACAAACCTGTTAACATCGCTTCCCGGGAGGAAAATCAATGGCGAAATGGAAGGGCTTGGCATCCTTAGTTTCCCAATTGCAAGCAAAGCGAACGAATTTGGTAGCCCAGATCAGGCATATGGATGCGACTCTTTCTGTACTTGGTAAGTTGGACGATGAACGTTTGACGAGGAAGCCGCAGCGAAAGCTTTCGATCGTAGCCCGCAGAAAGATAAGCGCTGCACAGAAAGCGCGGTGGGCAAAAAGAACCGCCAACGCCAAGGCGGGGGCGAAGAAGCCCAAACGCGTCCTATCCGCCGCTGCCAGAAAGAAGATCGCAGACGCGCAACGGCAACGGTGGAAACTATGGAAGGCCAGCCACAAGAAGGCGGCTTAATGGGCGGTCCAGGGAGTAAGCAGTCCTGACGCTGGGTTCCCAGCTTCTTCAAGGGTTGACAAACCTACGCTGACCCAGTCTTGTAGACTTGCTTTTCAATGTCCACGCGCGCGATACCTGATAACCAGATCGGGTTCCGCAAGGTTAAAAGACCAGAGCGCCCGCTGAGCATGCCCGCCCCACCAAGATCGCCGGATGGAACAGCGTGAATCATCAGCGAGAGAGCATCATTTTGCAGCCTGCAACTGTTCGAGATCCGCCAATACTTCCTCGCTATGACCTTGCGGATTAACTTTCAGGTACACCTTTCTGACTACCCCCGAGGGATCGATCAAGAAGGTGTTGCGTGCGGCAAGAGTCATGCCGTTATATTCCATCACCGATCCGTACTTCGCGACGACCGCATGGCTAGAGTCCGCGAGCAGTTTGAAGTTCAACCCTTCCTTGGCACAGAAGCCCTTGTGAGAATCGACGTTGTCCACGCTGACACCGAGAATCACGGCATTCTTCTGCGTGTATTTGTCGAGGTCACGCTGGAAATTGTGGGCTTCGATGGTGCAACCCGAGGTAAAGTCCTTGGGATAGAAGTAAAGCACGACCCACTTACCCTTGAATTGATCGAGGGACATTTGGACGCCTTCCTGGTCGGGCAGGCTAAAAGCGGGGGCCGGATCGCCCACCGCCGGCGGCTGGGGTTGACCCGCGGCTACGGCAAAAAGCGCCGTTATGGCTAGAGTAAGAAACAGCATCGTCAAAACCCTCATAATGCTCCCTTCATTCGCCATCAATAATAAACGACGCTCCCTGGCTTTTGGCAAGCTAGGGAAAGGCGAAATCGCTGCCCGCGGAAGGCCTCCCCGGCGACCACCGGAAGGGCGGTGAAGATGTCGCCAAAAGCATGAGGCTCTGCTTGCCCGCCATCGGCTAGATCGCCGCTTCGCTTGCGTCTGGCTCGCTTTCGGTT
>JASHSL010000206.1 GCA_030040855.1 Terriglobales bacterium | reverse complement strand
AAACTTGTCCGAGCGGAACTGGTGGAAGCCTCGGGAAAGACCATTCTGCCTGGTCTGATCGACGTTCACGTTCATCTCGAGGCCCCGGGGGGGCTCTATTCCGAGACCGCGAGTTATGATCTCGACAAGAGCTTGTCCCGAGCCCTGGCGGCCTACCTGTACAGCGGCGTAACCACCGTGAGGAGCATTGGCGACGAATTGGATAACATCCTGCAAGTCCGCGCTAGGGTGAATCGCGGAGAACTTCTCGGCGCCCAGTTGTTCAGCTGTGGTCCGATCTTTGCCGCCGCCGGCGGAGATGGAACGGAATACTTCGAACCGCTTCCTCCCAGTGTCCGCCAGGCCGCCGAAAAGCAGTTCACGCGCGTTCCCGGCTCTCCCGACGAAGCCCGGCAACAGGTCGATGACTTGAAAGCGCGAAGCGTGGATTGCATTCTGGCCGCTGTTGAAACCGGCGTGGGAAATCGGCTGGACACAAGTGTGCTCCATGCGGTTGCGCTGCGGGCCCACAGCGACGACTTGCCCTTCAGCGTCCACACCGCGGACGTGCGCGATGTGACCGAGGCAGTCGAGGCGCAGGCTGCCTCGATCGAACAAGGATCGTTTCGCGAGGAGATCCCGGATCGCACATTCGATGAGATGGCCCGGCAGGGGACGTTCTACGACCCGACGTTGAGCCTGGCTGAGGCGTCCGAGGACCTGGTTGTCGGCAAGGCCGAGCTGCTGAAGCGCTCCCTGGTACAGCAAGTGGGCCCGGAGGATCTCTTACGTCGAACTCAGGAAGCGCTCGCCGCGAGAGCAACCGAGCAGATTCACGAGTCGATTGCGCAGGAGCCTGTCGACCGGCGCATTGCCTTCGATAATCTGAGACGGGCGTACCAGCATGGAGTGCTTCTCGTCGCCGGCAGCGACGCGGGAAGTTTTCTCCTGATTCACGGCCCGGCTCTGCATCACGAACTTCAGCTTTGGGTCGAAGCCGGCATTCCCGCGCCGGTGGCACTGCGGTCTGCGACCGCCAATGGCGCTCGCCTGCTCGGAGTCGAGAGGCGAATCGGCTCGATTCGTCCGGGCAACGATGCCGATCTCTTGGTCGTCGACGGCGATCCCCTCGACGACATCTCCGCCAGCGAACGAATCTCGATGGTGGTATTGAAGGGTGAGCGCATCGAGCGCGCCGTGCTCTTCGACCAGCCCTGATCGAGCCCGCAAGCTTCGAGGGCAGCGCCTTCGGAAGCCCCACCTCGCCGTTCGATGTCCGGCCATTCGCGCTCAAACGATCCCCAATTTCGTCTGCATTTCCTCCAGGGACAACGCCTTTGTTTCCGGATACACAGCCCACACCACCAGGAACTCGAGCACCATCATGGCGGAGAAGAAGGCAAACGGGTATCCGCCGGAGGACTCTGCCATCAAGGGAAACACGCCGGAGATAAGAGCGTTCATGAACCAGTGCGAGAAACTGCCCAGGCTCTGACCCTTGGCGCGGACGGTATTGGGGAAAACTTCCGAGAGATAGACCCAGATCACCGCCCCCTGCGAGAAGGCAAAAAACCCAATGAACCCAATCAGCAGCCAAAGTAAGAGGTTCTGGTGCCGGCCGGCAAAGAAGATCGCCGACACACCCGCCAGGCACAATGCGGTTCCCGCAGCGCCGATCAGCAGCATGCGTCTGCGTCCCACGCGGTCGATGACCGCCATGGCGAGAACCGTGAACAGCAGGTTGGTGCCGCCCACGGCAACCGCCTGCAGATTTCCCGACAGCTTACTGAACCCGGCGTGGGCAAAGATATCGTTCAGGTAGTAGAGAATCGCGTTGATGCCGGAAAGCTGATTGAACATGCCGATGCTGACGGCGAGAAAAATGGGAAAGCGATAGCGGCGAGAAAACAGTCTTTCCCCGGCTTGCTCCTGTTCGAGATGAATCGATTGAACAATCTCGCGCAGTTCTTGCTCGACGTTTTCCTCTCCGAGGATCTCTAAGACCGCTCTTGCCTCCGACAAGCGGTTCTTCTTGACCAGCCAGCGTGGACTGCGCGGTATTCGAAACAGCATCAGCAAAAACACCGCAGCCGGGATGGCGGTCACTCCAAGTTCCCAGCGCCATTCTGACAGCCCGAAGTGCCCGAGACCGACCATTGAGTTGGAGAAGTAAGCCAGGAGAATGCCAAACACCACGTTGAACTGGAAGAATCCCACCAGGCGGCCGCGGATCCTCGCCGGGGCGATCTCCGCGATGTACATCGGGCCGAGCACCGACGAACCCCCAATGCCCAGTCCGGCCAGGAATCGAAAGCCCACCAGCACATACCAGCTCCAGGCTGCCGCGCAGCCCAGAGCAGAAATCAGATAGAGGACAGCCATCATCCGCAGGCTGTCGCGACGTCCGTATCGTTCTCCCAAAACTCCAGCCAGGAGCGCGCCTGCGATCGTCCCCCACAGCGCGCTGGCAACCGTGACCCCAAGCAACCCCGGTGAAAGTCGATAGCTTTCAGTGAGCGAACTTGTGGTTCCCGAGATCACCGCCGTATCAAAACCGAACAGCAGCCCGCCCAAGGCTGCTACTATGGTGCTCTTGACCAAGGATGTGTTCAGCTTCATGCAGGCTCCGGGCACTACCTCTCGCTGTCTTTCGTCTCCTTGGTGCCGGCCGGGCCTTCACCGAGCAAACCACAGAAAGACGCGCCCTCATTGGCCGGCCATTCTGCGGCCATCCATTTGCCAGAAGATTACAAGAGAGCGCAAGATTGCGCGAGAGCAATCCTGCCGTGCAGGCGATAATATTGGCTGATGATTGCCGCGGGCTGGGGCATGTCGTCGCTGGCCATCTGGGCTTACCTGCTGCTCGGGCGCGGCGGGTTTTGGCGCATGGCACTCGACGATGCCAGCTCAACACCGCCAGGCCCATCTACCCGCAAAGTCGCGGTGATCGTGCCCGCCCGCAACGAAGCGGCAGTGGTCGGGCCTGCCGTCGAATCGTTGTTGGGGCAAGACTTTACCGGGGCGGTTCATATTTTCCTGGTGGACGACCACAGCTCGGATGCAACTCGAGATGTGGCCTTGCGCTCGGCTGAGCACGCAGGATCGCCCAACCGCCTTACCCTAATGCGTGCGCGGGACTTGCCTCCGGGTTGGACGGGGAAGCTCTGGGCGGTTTCCGAAGGGTTAGAAGCGGCGGCCTCTTTTCATCCTGATTACATCTGGCTGAGCGATGCAGACATTGCCCACGAGCGCGATGTCCTCCGTCGCTTGGTGCAGCGGGCTGAGAGCGGAGGATTTGACCTGGTCTCGCTCATGGTGAAACTTCACTGTCAATCGCTAGCGGAACGAATGCTGATTCCGGCTTTCCTATTCTTCTTTTTCAAGTTGTATCCGCCCGCATGGGTCAACCGCGCGAGAACCCGCACCGCCGCCGCCGCGGGCGGCTGCCTCTTGATCCGCCCGCGAGCCCTTGCGCACATGGGAGGAATCGCTGCAATCCGGGAACAATTGATCGATGACTGCGCCTTGGCGCGGGCGGTAAAGAAAAACGGCAGGGTTTGGCTCGGGCTTACGGCAAAGTCGAAAGCTCTTCGTGAATATCGAAGCTTTCGCGGGATCGGCCGCATGATTTCGCGAACCGCTTTTACCCAATTGCATCATTCGACGCTGCTGCTGGGCGCAGCCATGGCCGCGATGGCGGTGACTTATATTGCTCCCATCATTTTGCTGGGTGCCGGCAAATGGGCGGCTGCCCTTGGGTTCGCGGCTTGCTGTCTCATGGCTATCGCATATCGGCCCGCATTGCGTTTCTATCGCCTGCCATGGTTTTGGGTGGCCCTGCTCCCTCTGACCGCCACTTTTTACGTGGCGGCAACGGTCTACTCGGCCCTCGAGTACTGGTCGGGTCGCGGTGGCTGGTGGAAAGGCCGGGCGCAGGATGTCTCGAGGGCGATACACCCGCGACTACCGAACGATACCTGAAGCCCGAGAGCGAGCCGAGCCAGCGGCACCGAACCCTCGACCACCCGATCGAAAGCACCTGGAGAATCAGGCAGGCCGCTGATGTTGTTTGCTTATGTGCGCATCGACATCGAGTCGCGTTGATGGTGAGGCGCTGACCGCTTGACGAACAAGTGAAAATCGATCGACAGTGATCGAGAGGCAGTCCACTTGAATGTCTAATCGAGAGAAACGGCCGGCGCGGTCGCTCCCAGGAACGCTCGATCGCATCGTGCTGCGCACTCTGGCGGCGATGGGGCGGCAGCATGCTTAGCAAATTGCCAGCCGTCTCGAACAACTGTCCGGTCAGTCGCTTGAACTGAATCAAGGAACGCTTTATCCGGCCTTGGTCCGTCCTGGCCAGTACGGCTGGATCAAGGGGAGCTGGGGCAAGACAGAGAACAACCGAGAGGCCAAGTTCTACGAGCTTACTCCTGCCGGTCGCGCAGCTTTGGAGCACGAGACGCAATGGCGCAGAATATCGAGCCTGGTAGAGCGGCTGCTGCTCGAAGGAAATGAAGGGTGAATAGACATTTCGCTCGAGTACTCGCGAAGCTGTGGGATCTCGTTGCCGCCAAGCAGGCGGATAGCGATTTCGAAGGTGAAATCGGGGCACACCTTGGCTTTCTCGAGCAGGACTACCTTCAGCAGGGTCTTACACCCGCAGAAGCACGCCGCAGAGCACGTCTCGCGTGTGGCGGGATCGAACCCACCCGACAAGCGCAGCGAGAGGAGCGCTCCTTTCTCTGGCTGTCGCAGGCCGGTCAAGACCTGCGGCATGCTTTCCGCTCGATGTGCCGTGCCCCTGGCTTTACACTCTGTGCCCGTCGTCACGCTGGCGCTGGGCATCGGCTCCAACACTGCGGTTTTTTCCGTTGTCGACGCTGTGCTGGTTCGTCCCCTTAGCTACCCGGATCCCTCCCACATCGTGCAGTTCTTTCTGTCTTCGCCCACGGGAGCGAGACCGGGGACCTCCATTCCTGATCTTCGATTTTGGCTAGAGCGAGTTGATTCGGTCGAGGACATTGCCGCCTATGACTTCGGCCAGTCCGAGATGGGCTTCACATCCGGTGCGCCTGAACAAGTCCATGGCATCCACGTCACATCGAATTATTTCCGTCTCTTCGGAGCCCCGGTCCTACTCGGTCGTACTTTTGGCCAAGCCGACGATCTCCCGAATGGCCCTAGGGTCGTCGTTCTTAGCTACCGTCTTTGGAGGCGCAGATTTGCTGGAGATGAGCACATCATTGGTAAGACGATTTCGCTCGATCAAGAGTCGTATACCGTCATTGGCGTCACGGGGGAAGGTTTCAACTCCGAGCCCGAAGCGCAACTCTGGATTCCATTTCAGTTCGATCTCAACAGCACGGACCAGCTTCATTCGTTCGCGGTAGCAGGCCGTCTTAAACCGGGAGTGAGGTTGGAGCAGGCGAATGCACAACTGGACGCAGCTTCGCAGTCTGCCAGGCGTCTCTCGGAACTCCCCGACCCTGATTTGCGGTTCCAGCTTCGGCGGCTCGATGACGCAATGGTCGGCTATATCCGTTCCTCGCTCCTGACGCTGCAGGGAGCGGTGGGTTTGGTTCTGCTGATCGCGTACGCAAATCTGGCAAACCTCCTCTTAGCGCGAGCGATTGTGCGCCAGCGTGAGTTCGCTATTCGCGCTGCCATTGGCGCACGTGCAGGCCGGATCGTTCGGCAGTTAATCGTCGAAAGCCTGTGGCTAAGCTTCTTCGGCTGCTTGCTCGGCGCCATCGCGGGACTTGTTGGCGTCCATCGGCTGCTGATGACAATCCCGGGAGGGTTTCCGCGCATGGCAGGAAGAGACGCCACAATCGGGCTCGACTGGCGCGTGATGGGGTTCGCAGTTGGACTCTCCATCGCAACAGGACTCATCTTCGGGATGCTCCCAGCGCTCGCAGTGCTCCGGGAAGAGCTGGTTGACTCACTGCACCAAACGGCCGGCCGTCATGGACCTGGCGCAGGCAGTAAGTGGTTGCACTCCCTAACGGTAATCAGCGAGGTGGCCCTTTCACTGGTTCTGCTCATTGGGGCGTCTCTGCTGGGGCGCACCTTCCTTGTGCTGAACCGTGTAGACCCTGGCTTTGATAAACACAATCTCCTCTTGATGACCATGTCGATGCGTGGCGGGAACACCGAAACGGTTGGGAGTTTGGCTGCCATGGTTCGTGATGGGTGCCGGGAATTGACTGCGATTCCAGGCGTGAACACTGCTGCAGCCACTTTCAGTCCGCCGTTCGCAAGCCGAATGGGCGTGCCGTTTACATCTCTATCTGGCAGCCCAGCAATTTCGGGCGACAGCGATTGGGTTGCGGTGTCCCCTGGCTATTTCCAAGTTCTCAGAAGAGATTTCGATGTGCATGACGTTTTTCCTTGCACGATTGTTAGCGGCGCTGCTGTTCGGTGTCTCGTCTCATGATGCGGCAGGGTTTATTGCCGCGCCTCTAATTTTGGAACTCATGATTGCGATCGCCACGTTCATTCCCGCGCAGAGAGCAGCTAGCCTTGACCCAGCCAGCGCGCTGCCTTTCGAATAGGAAGACGGCGGCCATACTTCCCCGATGCCCGATCTTCGCCTCCCTCCGGCCTTGAGAGCACCCGCGCGCTCGAAAACTGCCCCGCTGCGGACACCAAAACGCCAACTCTAGCCTCGGATGGAACGCTGATGGGGTTCCTGCGGACGATTTAGGCAACTGCAGCTTATGGGGTCTCTCGAACAAGAGTGATCTGCGCAGGGAGGGGTCGCTACTTCTGGGGACCACACAAATACGGCTTATGTTCTCAAGAACATAAGCCGTAAACCTAGGTCGAGCTCTTCCGTCCTCGCGCCGCTATCGCTGCGGCGGATTCTCGTGGGGCCGTGTCTCCTCGGGCCGAGAAGGCGCCGATTCCGACCGCGGCGCTGCCGGCGGGTGAGGCGCAGCCTGCTGTTGAGGTGCAGATTGGTGTTTAGGCGCAGCCTGCGCTGGCGGCGAGTTCTGCGGCCTAGACCCGGAGGATGGTCGCGAAGCATTGTCCGGACGCGGAGCGGTTCCCTCGGAAGACTGCGGCCGAGGAACACTTTCCGGATGGGGAACATTTGCACCCTGAGACGCCTTTTCCGGGTGGGAAGTCTCTCCGTTGGTCGTGGCGCTTCCGCGCGACGACGAGCCGGGCTGATACGAACTCGGTGGCCGAGGGACGTTGCGGGGAGCGCTCGGTTCGCCGGATGCACGGTCGGAGGGTCGAGCCTCCGGCCGCGGAGTGCCTTCCGAAGCGCTTGGGGGGCGAGGCACATTGTTCCGCGGAGCCGCATTGCCGCCTTCGGCCTCTGGTCTCTCACTTTGTCCCGTACGGGGCACGCTGCTCTCCGATGGGGAGCGGTTCTCGGCAGCCCGATAGGGGGCACCCGCTCGCGTGGCTGCGACCGCGGAGTGCGCGCTGAAGTCCCCGGGTTTGGCCGTCGCCGCAATCGATGGCCGTCCTTGGTTCACCGAAGCGCGCAACTGGGGATTGTTCTTGGCCGTGTTCTCATGCTGGATCTGGAGGGGAGTCGGCGCGACATGCTGCTCTCGCGCTATGGCCTCTTGTTCCGGAGTTGGGTGGGCGACAATTCCACCCGGGCCGCCGTTATAGCTCACCTGCGTGACGTTGGTCGTGTTATTGATCACCGTGGTGTTGTAAACATTATGAACGTTGGTGACGGTCACGTTGTTGACCGTCTGGTTGTAGAAGAACTGGTTTTGTCTCCAATAGCCACCGTAATAGCCGTTGCCGGTGTAGCCGTAACCGTAGGGAATGCCGCCATAGAAGCCGACGACTGGACCCCAATAACCGGGATGCCAGTAGTACAGCCCGCCGTCATAGGCCCAATACCCCGGGGTCCACAGCAGGCCAGGTTGTGGCACTGGAACCCAGGTTCCGGGCACCCAATAGTAGCCATACGGTCCCCACGCCCAGTATCCTGGCGTCCAGATGTAGCCTTCGGTTGGACAAACCGGTTGCGGGTACACGGGCAGCGCGGGTGGCCCGAAATTTACGGAGAGAAGAACCTGTGCCGAACTGACAACGGAGAATGCCAGCATGACAGCTGCGATAACCAAGTAACGTAGCCTGCGAGTGATATTCATAACCAGCCCCTTCCAATCTCAGCCCGCTCTATTGAAACGCGGTTGGGGGAAATATGTTGCGTTGAAACTTTGAGCCCTTGATTTTAGAGGGTTTTTTAAAGACGCGCCACCCAAGGGGCGGCGAGATAACTCATAGATTCGACTGAGTTCACCATCTCACGGCGTCAGAGTAGATGGTGCGCCAGCTTCGCCGTGTTCTCGGCCAGGCAAGTACATGTTGTCAGGGGTGTCTGCCCAGGGTCGGGCCTCCGCTGCCATCTCCCTGACAAAGCCCTAAAACCTCATCACCGCGGGAGCGTTTTTCGGGACGCCGACAGGAGCGGGCTCAGACGGCGGGGGCGGTAGCTTTCTTGGGAAGGATTTCACCGATGCGTCGGATCTGTGCTCCGACCGCGCGCAATTTCTCTTCAATGCGTTCATAGCCGCGGTCGATGTGGTACACGCGATCGATGATGGTTTCGCCGTCGGCGACCAGGGCAGCCAACACGAGCGAAGCCGAGGCGCGTAGGTCGGAAGCTAGAACGGCGGCGCCGCTTAAGGGAGATTTCCCCCGGACAATGGCACGGCTACCCTCGATTTTGATGTTCGCTCCCATCCGCCCGAGCTCCTGGGCGTGCATGAAACGGTTCTCGAAGATGTTCTCGGTAATGGTCGAAGTGCCTTGTACCTGGGTGGCAAGAGCCATGTATTGGGCCTGCACATCCGTGGGGAAGCCGGGATACTCCTCCGTGACCACATCGGCGGCCCGCAAAGGACTGTCACCGATCACGCGAACCGATTCTTGGCTACGAGCAGTTTTCACGCCCATACTACTCAGCTGCTCGAGCAGAGCCCCCAGGTGGCCTGGTTCGCAGCCGCTGACGTTGAGATCCCCGGAAGTGAGCACGGCCGCGATGAGGAAGGTTGCGGCCTCGATGCGATCGGGGATGATGCGATGCTTGGCGCCGTGCAGCCGTTCCACACCTTGGATGCGAATCGTCGGAGTTCCCGCACCCTCGATGCGGGCCCCCATTTTATTTAAGAGATCGGCGAGATCGACGACTTCGGGCTCGCGGGCGCAGTTTGACATGAGGGTTTCGCCTTCGGCCAAACTGGCAGCCATGAGCAAATCTTCGGTGCCGGTCACGGTGACCTTGTCAAAGCGAATTTCCGCCCCCTTGAGGCGACGGGCCACGGCTTCGACGTATCCGTGTTCCTGGTTAATCGTGGCCCCCAAGCGCTCCAAGCCCCGGATGTGAAGATCGATCGGCCGCGCGCCGATCGCGCAGCCGCCAGGCAAGGAAACCCGAGCCCGTCCGCAACGGGCCACCAGTGGCCCGAGCACCAGGGTGGAGGCGCGCATGGTTTTGACCAGTTCGTAGGAGGCTTCGGGGGAGGCGATCTGGCGACAGGAAATCGTCGTGCGATGCTGCGCGCGGCCGTAGCCGAGCTCGACTTCTGCGCCCATGGCGGACAGGAGCTTGCGCGTGGTCTCGATGTCGCGGACTTGAGGAATGTTCTCCAAGATGACTGGCTCATCGGTCAGCAGGGCGGCAGCCATAGCAGGAAGCGCCGCGTTCTTGGCTCCGCTGACCCGAATCGTGCCCAGCAGTGGGTTCCCGCCACGAATCACGAATTTGTCCATAGAGACTTCATTCCCCCAGATGTCGAAGAGCACCAGGCCGGATCGGGTGCGTCCTGTCTGCGATGCTTGTCTATTGTAGCGGGAACACCGGAAAAGAGGGCCTGTGAATCGGAATGCCCTGGCCGGTGGACGACGAGAGCTGGCGGGAGAGCGGATGCGAACGGCATATCCCCGGGATGCGCCCTTCAAGTCTCGCGGCCGGCTGCCCTCGCGCGCCGCGCCTGGGCAATCGCTTGGCGGACGTTGCCGTTCGCCGCTCGGAGCGCGCGCACCGCGCTCGTTCGTCCGACTTCCGCCTTTTTCATAATCAAGGCCACAGGCACGCTGTTGCCCGCCGACTTCAGCAGTCGTCGCGCCGCGATGTGGTCGAGACCGGCGCCACGCTCGAGAATGGCGATCGCGCGTTTGGCTAACTTCTGGTTTTTGCGATGGACGTTGACCATCAAGTTGCCGTACACGTAGCCGAGCCGGGCCATGGCGCCGCTAGAAAGCATGTTGAGCACCATTTTCTGCGCCGTGCCTGCTTTCATGCGGCTGGAGCCCGCAATCACCTCGGGACCGACCTCGGTCACGATGGCGAGATGCGCGGATTTGGCGAGTGGTGAATTCCGGTTGCAGGTAACCGCCACGGTTTTGGCGCCGCGCCGCCGGGCATATTCGACGGCGGCGACGGTAAACGGAGTGCGACCGCTGGCGGCGATTCCGATGACGACGTCCTTGCTGCCGGGATTCCTCTTCGCCAGTTCACGCCGCCCCAAGGCACGCGAATCCTCGTTTGCCTCCACCGCTGTGCCTAGGGCTCTGGTCCCCCCGGCGATCACGAACTGCACGGTTTGGGGGTCCGTATTGAAGGTGGGTGGGCACTCTGCCGCATCGAGCGCGGCGATGCGGCCGCTGGTGCCGGCCCCCACATAGATGACCCGCCCACGACGCTTGAGAGCGGCGGTGATGAGATCCATAGCCTTTGCGATCTGCGGGAGGGCGCCGTGGACCGCAGGGGCGACTTTGGCGTCCTCGCGATTGATGATGCGAGCGATTTCGAGCGAAGACTTTCGGTCCAAATCTGCTGAACCCGGATTGCTTTGCTCGGTGAGCGGCTGAAGACTCGCTTTCTTGCCTGCCTGTTTCACCGGCCTGCCTCGAGCGCTTCGACCACGGCATCGTGCACGGCCGGCCGCACTTGCTTGATCGCCTGGCTGGAACAATCCGGCCAGGTCCGATTCGTCAGCAAGGTGACCGAGAGTTGCCGTTCGGGGTCGATCCAAAGCGAGGTTCCGGTGTAGCCGAGGTGGCCGAACGAGCGGGCGGAAAAATACCGGCCGGACTGGGATGGAGACGACGGCCCGTCCCAGCCCAAGGCATACGAACCGCCCGCCGGCAAAGATTCATGGTGGGTAAACAGCGTTACGGTTTCAGGGCGAAGGATAGGGCGTCCTCCCTCGAGCATTGCGTGCGCGAAGACGGCGAGGTCTTCGGCGGTGGCGAACAGTCCAGCATGTCCCGCGACGCCTTCCATCACGCTGGCGTTTTCATCTTGTACTTCGCCTTGAATGATGCGCTTGCGAAAGGTTTGGTCGTCTGCGGTCGGCGGGATCAGCGCCCACCAATGAGCGGGAGGATCGAACGTGGTATGCGACATCCCCAACGGGCTGAAAACTTCCTGCCGACAGAAGTGATCCAATGTGTCTTCGGCAAGCCGTTCCAGGGCGAGGCCGAGAACGATAAACCCGATGTCACTGTATTCGGTCGTCGAGCCAGGATCTCGAGCCAGGGGGACGGTCAGCGCGGCCGAGATAAGGTCCTCGCGATCTTTGGTCCGCAGAAATAGCTTTTCGTAGGCGGGCAATCCCGAGGAATGTGCGAGCAACATGCGAATGCTGACCTGGGAACGGCGAATATCGTCAGTCTTAAATTCTGGCAGGAGGGAGACCACTGGCATCTCGAGATCGAGAAGGCCGCGTTCATAAAGAACCATCGCCATGGCAGTCGTGGCCACGATCTTGGTGAGGGAGGCCAGATCGAAGAGGCTGGCGGTTGTCGTTTCCGGAGTATCCTGCTCGTAGGTGAAACGGCCGAACGACTTCAGGCAGACCAGTTCGCCGCGGTGCGTGACAGCGACAGAAGCGGCAGGAAAGGCGCGTTCCGCGATCGCCTTGCGGAGCAAATCAAAAGGCCTGCGAAAGACCGCCTCCTGTTCTTCGTGGGCGGGCATGGGCCAGTGTGCGATCGTTCGAGCACCGCGGTTCGGCGAGTTCTCCGGCAAAGCTGCAGTAGGTCCTATGCCCGGGTTATAGCAAAAGATGCCGGACAGGCGCAAGAAAGCATCTCGCATCCTCGCCAACCACCCGGGGGCAGAGGGCGTCGGGACTCCGAAATGGCGACGGCGTGGAAGCAGAATTCACCGGAAGCAGAATTCGGAGGATCGCTCGCCAGCGCCCGGCAGTTGCCTTCGTTGTTCTCCCCCATTGAGCAAGAGCCGCGTCTTCGGTAAAGTGAGCACATCCAGAGATTCCATCCAGATTCGAGCGGGAAATCTACGGTAGCGGCGTTCCTGCTGGCTTTTGCTCTTGCCCAGCCATCCTCCCGCGCCCAGACGGAGATCCCCCATTCCAGCGGTGCTAGCCGCCTGAGCGTGCTCGACCCGATTGTTCAAAATGCGATCGCGAATCATGAGATTCCGGGTGCCGTTCTTCTGGTGTCACATGATGGCCAGGGAGTTTACCGCAAGGCATTCGGGTACCGTTCGCTCGAACCGCGGCGTCAGCCCATGACCGTCGATACCATCTTTGATCTGGCTTCGTTGACCAAAGTGGTGGCCACGACCACGGCGGTGATGCAACTGGTCGAGAAAGGGGTTCTGCGGGTCAACGATCCAGTCGCGAAATACATTTCGGAGTTCGCGCAGAATGGCAAGGACGACGTCACCATTCGCGAGCTGCTGACGCATCATTCCGGGCTGCCCCCGGACCTGGACTTAACCCGACCCTGGGAAGGACGGGATACGGCCTTTCGCATGGCCTTTGCTTCGACCCTCGCCGAGCCTCCGGGATCGCAGTTTGTCTATAGCGATATCAACTTCCTTGTGCTCGGGGCGCTAGTCGAGCGCGTTTCCGGCAAGAGGCTCGATGAATACTGCGAAGAGAACATTTTCCGCCCGCTGGGGATGACCCACACGCGCTTTGTACCGCCGGCGAGCTGGCTGCCGAAGATCGCCCCCACGCAATATGACGAGCACAACACCATGCTCGTTGGCACCGTGCACGATCCGACCGCGAGGCGAATGGGCGGGATCGCGGGCCACGCCGGGCTGTTTTCAACCGCCGATGACCTGGCAAAATTTGCTGATTTCTTGTGGCATGGCGGCCCGGTCCTTTCGCCGCTGATGATCGAAAAAATGACGACACCCCAACAGCCGCCGACCTCGGAGGCGTTGCGCGGGTTCGGTTGGGATATTGATTCCTCGCTTTCGAGCAATCGCGGTGAACTGTTGCCGGTCGGTTCATTCGGACACACCGGGTGGACGGGAACATCCCTGTGGATTGACCCGACCACACGAACCTATATCATCCTGCTCACCAACGCGGTGCATCCCCGGGGGGGAAACGCGATCGCGTTGCGAAGCAAAGTCGCAACCGCTGTGGCCGCCGCTTTAACCCTCACCGCGCCGGAAAAGGAACTTCTGCGATGGAAGAGCATCACCGGCTATAACGAGGCGCAAACCGCGGCGCGAAGACTGGCGTCGCGGACTGCCACCGTCGCGACCGGGATCGATGTGCTCGAGACGCACCATTACGACGAGATTCGAGGAACCGCAGCGCAGCGGAAAATTGGGCTGCTGACCAATCAGACCGGGCGGGATGCCGAAGGTCGGCGAACCTTGGACGTGCTGGCGCAAGCGCCGGGCATTTCGCTGATGGCGGTTTTTAGCCCCGAGCACGGCATCACGGGCACGTTGGACTCGACCGAGATTGCCAATGGTAAGGATCCGGCGACCGGAATTCCGATCTACAGCGTCTATGGCGCGAGCGATGCCGCAAGGCGCCCCGCGCTCACCGTCTTCGAGGGTCTGGATGCTGTCGTGGTCGATCTTCAAGACGCCGGTGCGCGCTTCTATACCTATGAGGCTACGCTCGGATATTTCCTCGAAGCTGCCGGGAAGATCGGCAACGAGGTCATCGTGCTCGATCGCCCCAATCCTATAACCGGATCGCTGGTGCAAGGCCCAATTTCGGAGGCGGAGCACGAAACCTTCGTGAATTATTTCCCGCTCCCCGTGCGTCACGGCATGACGATGGGAGAGCTGGCCAGGTTGTTCAACAGCGAGCGGGGCCTCCACGCCCGCCTGCAGGTTGTACCGATGGAAGGGTGGATGCGCGGCGATTGGTTCGACGCCACCGGACTTACCTGGGTCAATCCCTCGCCCAATTTGCGCAGCCTGACGGCAGCCACGCTCTATCCTGGGGTGGCGCTGATCGAGGGAACCAACGTCTCGGTGGGACGGGGCACCGACACTCCGTTTGAGTTGCTGGGCGCGCCCTGGATCAACGGGCGCGAGTTGGCGCAATACCTGAACCGGAGAGAAATCTCCGGCGTGCGCTTCGTTCCCGTGCGCTTCACGCCGACCGCGAGCAACTACGCCGGGGAGCCATGCGAAGGAGTGAATATTCTTCTCCTCGAGCGCAATGCCCTGGATGCGCCCGAGTTGGGAATTGAGTTGGCCTCGGCGCTCAAAAAGCTTTACCCCCAGCAGTTTCATTTGGAGCGAATGGTTGAACTGCTGGTGAATCAAGCCGTCTATGATGCCATCGCGAGAGGTGAGGAACCGCACCGGATCGCCCAAGATTGGCAGGAAGCGCTCGATCGGTTTCAACAACTTCGGCAGAAGTATCTGCTTTACAAGTGAACGCGCGGGCGCGGTTCTGGCGTGTCCCTCATCTCGTAATTGCGCCGCGCCACCCAATCACCTGGAGTTCTAGGGAGCCCAGTCTGCAATGAAGAGGTTGGTTTCGTGCAGAGCTTTGGCATTGCGATTAGAGGCCCAGACCAGCTGGCTGCCATCGGGACTAAAAACCGGAAATCCGTCAAACCCCGGGCTGTAAGTGATCCGCTCCAAATTGCTGCCGTCGAGGTTCACGGCATAAAGTTCGAAATTCCCCATGCCGCCCGTCGTGCCCGGATTGGAAGAAAAGATGATGCGCTTGCCGTCGGGAAAAAACGAAGGCGCAAAGCTGGCGGCGCCGAGGTGGGTGATCTGACGCTTGTCACTGCCGTCGGACCGCATGATCCACAGCTCCAGGGTCGTGGGCCGAATCAGGTCTTGTTTGAGCAATTCCCGGTAGTCGCTGATCTCCTTTTCCGAGGTAGGATGATACGCGCGGTAGACGATCCATACTCCATCGGGCGAGTAAAAGGGGCCGCCGTCGTACCCGAGCTCATGGGTGAGCTGTTTCACCTGCTTGCCCTTGGCGTCCATGGAGTAGATATCGAGGTCGCGGTGGCGCATCGAGGTAAAGACAATCCTCTTGCCGTCGCGCGAGAACGTCGCCTCGGCATCGTATCCCGGAGTGTGGGTGAGTTGCCGCAGACCGGAGCCGTCCGGCCTAGCGGTGAAAATGTCATAGCCGGAATAGACCGCCCACACGTATCCCCGAGAATAGTCGGGAGGCGGGGGACATCGCGGGTCGGAGAGATGGGTGGAGGAGTAAAGGATCCTCTTTCCGGTCGGGTAGAAGAAGTAAGAGCAAGTGGTGCGGCCCTTCCCCGTCGAGACCATGCGAACCGCGGAGCCGTCCGTGTTCATGGTGAAAATCTGATCGCACTTCAGCTCATCCCGGGTGGATTGAAAGATGAGCTGCTTCCCGTCGGGGGAGAAGTAGGCCTCGGCATTCTGCCCGCCAAAGGTAAGCTGTCGGACATTGTGCAGATGTCTCTCTTCGGCAGTGGCGAGACCGCCTGTCTGTCGAAGCCAGCGACGGCGCCATCAGGCTCAACAGGAGGAGGACCTCAATTCTCATGGAACAGGATTTTCGCAGTGTGGGCCGAGAAATTCAAAGGCACCCCGGGGTGCTTGCGACCCCGGTTCGCAGCTTCTCACTTGCGAAAATGCTCGAGAATCGCGTCCGCCTGACTGCGAGTCACCACAGCCGACAGTGCTGCCGCATCGGCCTGCCTAACCGCCTGGACGCTACCGAAGTGTTCGAGCAGGCGGCGCGTGGTGCGCGTGCCCACACCGGGTATGTCCAGCAACTCCGTGCTGCGATCGCGGATCTGCCGGCGTTTGCGGTGGAAGGTCACGGCGAAGCGGTGGGCCTCGTCGCGAATCGCTTGCACCAGGTGCAATACGGGCGAGTGATGGTCGAGAACGATCGGTTGGTCCTCTTGCCCCAACAGGTAGATAATCTCTTCCTTCTTCGCAATCGCCGCCAGGGGTTGGTTGATCACTTCGAGCGAGGCGAGGGCCTCGGCAGCGGCATGCAGTTGACCCAGGCCACCATCGATGAGCGTGAGGCTGGGCAGCGCCTTTCGCTCCTCCCGCAACCGTTTGTAGCGGCGGGTCACGACCTCGCGCATCGAAGCGAAGTCGTCGACGCCATCCACATTGCGAATGATGAACTTGCGATAATCCGACTTCTTCATGCCGCCGTCTTCCCAGACCACCAGGGAAGCGACGGTCTCCGCGCCTTGGATGTGCGATATGTCAAAACACTCGACCCGGCGGGGCAATTCCGGCAGCCCCAGGGCATCCTGTAAAGCCTCCTGAATCTGTCTGGAGTTGGGCCTCATTACCCGGAACCGCTGATCGTAGGATTGCTTCGCGTTGGTGCCGGCGAGGTCGAGAAGCGACCGCTTGTCGCCCCGTTGCGGAACCACGATGTGAACCCGGGTTGTGCGGGCACCTCCCGGGGGCGGTTCGGAGAGCAAATCCTCAAGCGCCTCTCGGTCTTCAAAGTCTACGGGAACATAGATGCTGCGGGGAAGGTAAGGCTGGCCGATATAAAGCTGCTTGAGCAGGGCAGAGAAGAATTCTCCCGGATCGAAGCCGCCCGAAAGAGCATGCCGAGACGTGTCGCCCGTTGAGCGGTCCGGTACAAAACTGGCTGAAGTTTGATCGGCCGGATTGAGCAGGGCGGCAGTTCCTGGCGTCAACGCGGGCAGCTCTTCCCAGAAGAATTCGCCGCGATCGAGCACACGGCCTCGGCGCATGTGGAAAAGATTCACTGCCAGCCTGTCATTTTCGTAGTGATAACCGAAGACATCCGCATCGTCGCCCTCGACGGCGGCGATTCTCTGCTTCTCGGCCAGCTGCTCGACGGTAGAAATCAGATCACGATACTTGGCCGCACGCTCGTATTCCTCCATCTCCGCTGCCTTGGCCATACGGGCCCGCAGAGAGCGCGCCAGATCCGTCGGCCGCCCCTCGAGAAACATCTTCACGTCGCGCACGGCTTCCTGATACGCCGACAGTGTAGTCAGCCCCTCGACGCACGGACCGAGACAGCGTCCGATGTAGTACTGCAAACAGGGACGGGGATGAAAACGGCTCAAATCCACAGTGCAGGAAGGAATCAGGAAATGCCGATGGATGAGATCGACGATGCGGTAGGCCAAATTGGCAGGAAAGTATGGCCCGTAGTATGCGCTGCCGTCCTTTTTCAACCGCCGGGTCACGTAAACCCGCGGAAAGCGCCCGCCTAAGGTCAATTTCACGTAGGGATAGGTCTTGTCATCACGCAGCAGGATGTTAAAGCGCGGCTTTTTTTGCTTGATGAGGTGGTTTTCCAGTGCCAGCGCCTCTTTGTTATTGGCCACCACAATGTAATCAACATCGACCGCCTCGCCGAGCAGAGTGCCGGTTTTGGCGTCTTCGGGTCGGCCGGAGTGAAAGTAGGAGGCAACCCGATTACGCAGATTCTTGGCTTTGCCAACATAAATGACCTCGCCGGCGGCGTTCTTGTACAAGTACACGCCGGCTGAGTTGGGGATCGTGCGGATTTTCTCAACGAGATCCATCTGGCAGGGTAGTTAGTATTTTATCCAATTGGTCTTGCTTGGCTGAGGAGCCCACGGCTGGGTTTGCTGCTGACTCTTCCTGCCGGCAAGGTTCCCCACCTCCCTGGAAGATCGGCTCAAAGAAGACAGCAGGGTCATTTTGGACGACGCCGGCGGACGCGCCGGGTACGCGCTCCACTCGTAGCAAGAATGCGATTTGTCCAACACCATATAAATTTTCCTCAGGCCGTATCTCTTTGATCTACAATCGAAGCGGCTAGAAACGGGCCAGATCATGATATCCTCCGGCTTATCAATAGCTTAATTGCGGGCCGAGGGCTTACAACAGTTGGCAGCTGTCGTGCTCAAATTAAGACGGGAGATGTCAGAGCGGCTTTCAGAGGAAGACCCGTTCCGTGTGACCAATGCCATGACCAGGGGACCGAGATCGAGAAAACAAAGGAGCCTTTCTAATATGAATCGCACTTCGTTAACCGTGTTGTTGGCGCTGACGATGGCGACAACGGTAGGTTGCGCCAGCAAGAAATACGTTCGGCAACAGACAACGCCGCTGATCAACAAAACCAACGAACTAGATGATATGACCGCCAAGAATTCGCGGGACATCAAGGATGTCGACGCGCGCGCACAGGCGGGAATCGAACAGGCAGAGAACAAGGCAGCGGAAGCGGACCGTAAGGCGCAGGCTGCCGGGCAGCAAGCCTCCCAGGCCCAAAACCTTGCCGATAATGCTGTCCATCGGGTGGATACACTGCAGACGACAGTGGCCAATCTGGATAACTACCATGTGGTGACAGAGACGTCGGTGCATTTTGGATTCGACAAAGATAACTTGACGAAGGAAGCGAAAGACACTCTCGACCACTTCGTCACGAACGTAAACAACACCAGGGGCTACATCATCACCGTCGAGGGTGGCACGGATTCCACAGGTCCTGCCGATTACAATTACGATTTAAGCCAACGTCGTGCGAACGCGGTGATTCAGTACCTTGCTTCCCAGCACAATATTCCCGCGCATAAGATCTACTTGATCGGCTTGGGCAAGGACAAGCCGGCTGATTCGAACAAGACGCGAGATGGGCGTGCCAAGAACCGGCGTGTCGATCTGCGCTTGATGACCAATAGCACCGGATCTACAACTCCGGCGCAAGCCCCGGCGACGAATCCGCCCGGACTGTAAAGCAATTCTTGTGCCCTCCCCACCAGGAGGTCGATCGCCAACAAGGCCATTCCTTCCCCCCGGAATGGCCTTTCTTGGTTATCCGACGAACCCAGGTTTGCCGGGAGACAAAAGGAGCGGAAACGGGTAGCGCGGATGGTATTCCCGCTTGCCCGGTGCAGAGGGGCTGGGAGCTCCTCGAGGACCTGCCAGATTTCTTGCTCTTTCTTCGAACACAGCTGTCGGTAAGGGTGTGCCTCAGTTGGGAACTGCCGCCGGAGATCTTCTCTGGTCTCGGCGACTCGACTCGGCCAGCAACAGAACCCATTTGGAAGGCCGGGGTTCGCACTCTAT
>JASHSL010000205.1 GCA_030040855.1 Terriglobales bacterium | reverse complement strand
GGGCAATCTGCTCGCCTCGTGCTTCGCTCAGCTTGACCGCGAACTCATCCTTGAAGAGGGCGTCTGGACGCTGCGACTCCATTGCACGGTGATAGGCCACCAGCAGCGCGGTGTCAGATACAGAGCGCAGAGCTTGCGGCTTTACCCGCATGGATGCACATTATAGAACCGAGGGCTGCGGCACACCCTGTCAACGACACTCACGCGAGCCGCAGTGCCGCCGAGGCGGTGATTCGAAAACATCGTCAGGTACAATTTTCGGCAAACCCTGACCACAACAACGTAACAGGCCACAAGCATCGCCCAGCGCATTTCCTTTCAGAAACGCGGTCATTTTCAGCGATTTTACTTCGATTCGTAGCAGCGTAGTTGACGTAACCAGGCATTAGCGTGAGTTTGCGCTGTTTGTTTCGCCTGAGCCTTGCGATTTTGAGTGCTTCTATCGGGATGTTTCGCCAATTGGACCCTCTGCCTGACACAACTATTCAGGCTGTTCTGAAGAGGCCGCTAGGGAATCTCGCCACGTCGTAGCGGCGGCAGGCTATCAGCGGTATTAGTTGGCTCAACACGCGCGCCAAGGACGACAACGTGTACTGCGCGCCCCGACAGCTTGCGAGCGGGATGATAATGGTTAGAGCCAAGCCGTGGCCGGAACAATCGCGGCTACAGGAGGGCCTCATGCAAACATCTGTGGCTAAAGAAGCGCATGTAACGGAGTTACCGCGGCGTGAGCAATGGCCTGCGCGAGCAGGGTCCCAATCGTGGATTTGGCTGGTGGTTGCGGCGGTGCTGCTGTTGTTTGCCTACGGACGCTGGAACGTCCCTCTGGCTGCGTGGCTGGCGCCGGTGTTCTTGCTGCGGTTTGTGCGCACTCAGAGTCTCAAGGTTGGGCTGCCGGTTGCTTACCTCCTCATGACTGCTGCCAATGCTTTTCAGCTTCGGGGGATGGTGCCCATTCCGGGAGCCATGTACTACATCTTTCTCGCCCTGTTCGCCATCCCGGCTGTGTTTCCCTACGTTATTGATAGAGTGCTAGCGCACCGGCTCGCTGGCCTGAAGTCAACTCTGGTCTTTCCCTGTGCGTGGGCCGCGACCGACTACGCCTCATCGCTTGGGGCGTTCGGGACCTGGGGAGCGGCGGGATATTCGGAATACGGGAATCTGCCCCTGCTTCAGGTTGTCTCGGTGACGGGCTTGTGGGGTATCACGTTCCTGATGGGTTGGTTCGCCGCCGCATGCAACGAGCTATGGGAAGGCGGGCTAGTGTCCAAAAGAGCGCGCGGCGCCTGGCTTTGCTTCGGAACCATCGCCTTGGTGATCCTGCTGGGTGGTGTACGGTTGGTGCTTTTCCCGCCGAGTTCGCAAACCGTGCGAGTGGCCTCGATCTCAAAGAGGAAGTTAGGGCCGGAACTCGACAACGCCGTAGCGGAACGAATGTTTGGGGGCAAGGCTACGAGCGAGGATGTAATTGTGATTCGATCCTGGGTGACTCCTATCGACGACGACTTGCTTTCGCGAGCGGAACGCGAGATGCAGGCTGGCGCGAAGATGGTGTTTTGGGGAGAGGCCAATGCGATGATGATGAAAGAAGATGAATCCGCTTTCGTCGCACGTGGCAAAGCCATGGCCGCAAAGTATCACTCCTACCTGGGCATGGCGCTCGGCGTGCTGAGTTTAGGAAAATCAAAGTTTATCGAGAACAAACTGGTTCTGATCCAGCCGGATGGCCAGGTGGCGTGGGAGTACAGCAAGGCGCATCCAGTGCCCGGTCCGGAAGCTGCTGCGCAGGTGCCGAGCGACGGCAAATTGCGCACCGTCGATACACCATACGGACGGCTGAGTTCGATCATCTGCTTCGACGGTGACTTTCCACAATTGCTGGCGCAGGCGGGAGCGTTGCGCACGGATGTGATGATCGATCCTTCCAACGATTGGCAGGCGATTGATCCATGGCATACACAGATGGCGAGCTTCCGCGCGCTTGAGCAAGGCTTTAACCTGATTCGGCAAACAAGCCATGGACTGTCAGCCGCGTTTGACTACCAGGGTCGCCGGTTAGCGGCGATGGATCATTTTCAGACCTCAGATTACGTGATGGTTTCCGAGGTTCCAACACGAGGCGTGCGGACGATTTACTCGCGGTTTGGGGACTGGTTTGCGTGGCTGTGCATAGCAGGGCTCATCGTGCTGACCGTCCTATCGTTGCGGCGACGGGTATGATTTGCGGCTGTTTCCCCGTCAGTGCGGCGTGCTCTGATCATTGTCTGTCGATTTAGGAGCGGAGGACGGCTTGTCGTCCTTGAAAATTCCTGCTCCAAACCCCCGGTCAGGGGTCAATAAGTCTAATCGCCATTATTACAACAGTTGACCTGCCCTGGAGCTTGCCGCGTGCAGATGGTTCGTAGGGACAAGTAAGTTGCGCGGTGCCTTGTACGGCATTGCCTCCCGGCTCGCCAACATCAGTTCCGGACGCGCAACCAACTCAGCGTAGCAGGTCCCACGCTATAACCGCGTATGTGCCGGACGCAGCGGCCGCACTGTGCAACTCCGGTGTGATCAATCGAAACGGCGCTGGTGACGGGACCGAAGTCAGGATACCGTTCACAAGCTGCTCCGATACGGCAGCCCAATTCGCTTGCAGCGGAGTAACGGTCGTTGGCGTCGAGTTGTAATGCCCGCTCGCAACAAATGGGGCCCTGTCACCCGGGTAATCTTGAGCATCTGCAGAGGCCGGGCTCACTGTAATGGACTGAAGTGGACGGGGATCGCTTGCGCCACAGGCTAATAACATCCAGGCAGCGGAGGCTAGCGAGACGATCCAAGACGTAGCGGGACATGGGCCCCCAGAGATGAAGAACTCCGAACAACGAGAAAAGTGCCCGGCCGCTTCACAGTGTGTCAACCGCAGTTCTCCGCATTCTCCGCTTTCCGTATCGACGCAGGCGATTTGTTGTACGCTTGGGTGATAGTCACAACCTATAATGAACATCTTCGGCCTCCTTTTGCCGAGCCCTTGGTCGTTAGGCACTTCCAAGTGTACTCAGCATTCAGGGGGCCGATGACTTTATGAAATCAATTGACGAAGGATTTGTGCTGGATAATCACGAGAGCCGAATGACAGCAGACGACAACCCGATAAGCTGCGGCAAATCAGCGGCGGAGGAAGCACTGGCGAGACTGTCGCCTCACAGGACGCACGAGTCAAATCGGTTTGAAGCTCTCGCTTTGCGCTCTTGGATTGCATCGCTGGTACCACCCGAACTTGACCGATTTGGTCCCACAACAGGGAATCCGCTTCTGCCGCTGGTGTTCTGCTGTCAGGTTGCCACGCCAGCAAACAAAGGAAATAGGCTACGGGTTAGCAGGATGCAGTTCGTCATGTTTCAACCAGTTGGCCAGAAATAGCACCGCAATCAAAAAAGTCGGCCCAGCTATCGTCAGAATCCAAGTCATTTTTATCGCTGGTGCAAGTGCACGCGGCAGTACCTGTGTGACATACAACACGCCCGCCGCAGCATAGAGCGCGGCCCCGATCCACTCCCATCGCCACGCTAGAATCAGGCCTGCGATTAGAACGAACGAGGGAATGAGGTGAATCGAAACTGCGAAGAGGATTTGCCAGAATCCATGTTCTTCACTAAACACATCGAGAGCAAACATGCTCAGAAAAAGAATATAGGACATTGCTAACACACGTGGCGTCCAGAACAACGTCCGTCTGTAAACTGTCGTCATAAATTCGGCTCTCGTCTGCCGCTCACGAGCGGATTCTGCCACCTTTCTGCAATACGCGCAGTGATCTTGTGCACATCAGCTTTCTATTAATTGTTGTTGACAGGCGATTACACGCATTATAAAAAAGCGCCCTCCCGCGCTGGAAAGTACAAGCTGATCGTGGCACCCTGTTTTTTCCGTTGGCACTGCGAAGCGCTGGATGCGAAAAGCGGCAATCGTCGCTCCTGCGCGCTTATTCGGCAGCCCGACTTCAATCAATCCCGATGACTGGACCGCAAACGTCGGCTTCATCGGTTACGGTCGAAATCAACTGGCGGCGAGACGCAAGGTTCGCTGGGGACTCGAGGGATCGAGTCGGGTCAGCCTGGATTATGAGCGCCCCGCCAGCCCGAAGGTTTGGTCGAGCCAGTCATACATGCGGGCAAAAGCGAGGCGGCCGGCTCCAACTTGGCAATGGGCACCTGCGCCTTCGCTCTCAGTGAACCGCATGAGGGTCTTGGGGCAAGTGAGGTGATCGAAGAGCTCCTGCGGCTGACCCTTGAAAAAGATGTCGCCCTCGGCTTCGCAGACAAGAGTCGGACAGGAGATGGCTTCTGCGACGCCGTTACGCAAATGGAAGCCCTGCGCCGCGGCCAAATAGGCTCTAGGAGTCGGTGCTCCCATCGCATACATCCCATGCGTGATGCCCCAGGCGGCCGTGGGAGAAGCATTCATCGAAGCCTCGATCATCTTGTCCAGTTGCGGCGCTTCTTTTGCCGTCAACATCTTTTCGAACGCGGCGCGCAGATCGGCAGGAACATGAGCGAGATTGGCTGCGCCATAGTCATAGACGCCGTCGTTGGCGATGAGCGCGGCAATACGCTTCTCAAACGCGGCTGCCCTTGGCGCAAGTTCTCCACCGAAGCTGATGCCCATGAGTGCAATCCTTCGCGGATCGACACCGGGCAGTTTCAAGACAAAGTCCACAACCGGGGTGACGACGCTTTCCCAATCGGGGCGGAACGTCAGGCCCTCCCGATGCAAAGGACCGAACTGCCCCGGACCATCGAAGGCCAGTACGTTGTAGCCACGCTCGACGGCAGCACGTGCGCCGTCGACATGCACTTCTTCGGCCGAACCGTCGAATCCGGAGTGGATGATGAGAAGGGGACGTTTGCGGTCTGAACCATCGACGCGATGGAAGTACCCTGGCAGAGTCGTATGTTCGTAGGGTATCTCTACTGGTTCGATGGGAGGCTCGAAGAGCCGGGCGCATGCCTTATAGCACTCGACCGATTTCCGATATGCGTTTGCAATCCTTGGATCGCGTGGATTGCCGTGCAGGAAAAACTCCGAGGCACGATGATAAGTGGCGGCACGCAGAAAGCTGTCTCGGGCGCTGATGCGATGGCCGTGAGCGAGCTGGTCGGCCGCCTCACGCGCGACCTTCTCGGCCGTGCTATTCCACTCTTCATACCAACTGTTGAAGTCGCCGGACGTGATGCGGGTAACAGTGGCAAGGACTTCTCCGAACTCGCTTCCACCGTATCCGGCCGCGCCGAAAGCGCGCCTTGTCTCATACCAGTACTGGGCATTGTCTTGGAACAGCGGAGGCTTGTCTTTAGCCGAACGGGGCGCCTCTTCAGGATGCAAAGGAACGGTTGCGGGGCCTGGACCAGCCCCCGATGGAGCGTTTGAAGGTTCGGTCATCAGAGCCATTCTCCTTCTGATCACTCGCACTCTCGGCAGTCGAACCGTCGAATCCTCCCAGCCAAGGAGAAGCCAAGAGAAACTCCTGGATCACGGCAACAGCGCAACGCGTGTGACAAGGCCATTTTATCGACATTTATTGTGAGGCACGCTCTGGCATTTTGATGGTCTCCACGTCTCGCATGACTCGCAGCATGTTTTCCCCCATGATTTTGTCGACGTCAGCCTCTCTGTAGCCGCGGGTGCGGAGAGCCTTTGCGATCTTCGGCAAGTCCGCCGCTGAGCTTATCCCAGCAGGCAAAAACGCAATCCCATCCGAATCCGATCCGAGCCCGACGTGATCGACCCCAGCAACCTTTGCCACATGATCGATCTGATCTATCAAGGCATCGAACGGAGCCCGGGGGATGGGATTCTTCGCCAGCCATTCGAGCTCGAATCGCCGTGTGTCGTTTTCAGGTTTTGCATCGGGCAGGCTTTCAATCATAAGGGCAGTGCTCAGGACGCAACCAGCAGTTTTGTGGGCGGAATCGAGAAGGATTCATGGCTTACACTAGGCAAGAAATCGAAGCCATCCCTAAGCGGGCTGCCGCCCGCTCGGCAAGGACACCCACGGTCAAATCAGCGGACCGCTGAAACTGCGTTCTGCACGCAGGCGTCGCTCCGCCTTCATGAAATGGCTGGAACATTATGGTCTGCTGTTTGACTTGATCCAGACCGGAGATCATGAGATCGACGGTGGTGGAACGGTCTACGAAGCGCCTGCTCGCGGCCCCAAGACCCCCGACGGCTGTGCTGATGTCCAACGATCTGACGGCGATAGGTGCGTTACGCGCGATTCACGATGCGAAACTCCAGGTCCCTGACGACATCTCCCTGGTGGGCTTTGACGATGTAGATTTCTGCCAGCACACTGAGCTCACGCTCTCAACCATTCGTCTTTCCCGCGCCGAACTGGCGGAAACGGCGATGGGTGCGCTGCGGGTGAGGGAGACGACGTCGCCATTAGCGGTGATGTGCCCGGTGGTGCGGGATTGGCGGAAGGCCGAGAAGGCTGTCCAGTCGAACGAGTACGCGCACTATCCTGAAGTACGTCCTGGTGCCACTGCAACCGAGCGAGGCTTGATCCTCTGGCCAGATCGCCAGTGCGCGGATCGTCGGCAAACCGCAAGCAATCTTCAACATCAGCCCGATCAAGCTCGGGAGATGCTCTCAGCCGCGGATAAAGAACCTGCCGGTTGGCGAAGGATAGAGCACGGAGGCTGGTCCCCCAGCCAGGCCGCGGTCTCGAGAACGTACTGCGCCAGTGCCAGGGTTGTGCAATGACGCCGGAAGATGGCGTCCACCCGCCGCTCGAGCCCTTGCCAAATCGTCCGGCCCTCGTGGGTATCGAAAAACGCCAGCCCTCGGGACTCGATCAAGCGTTTCGCCAAGCACAGTTCGTACTTGGGGAAAAAGACCATGGTCGCCGGGGGGCAGTGGTCGAGATCGGGGAAATAAGGAATACACCCATTGGCTAGGATTTCATAGTGGCGGAGGCAATCCCAACCCGCTTTCTTTTTGGTAACCGCGAAAAGACTTTCCGCATAGTCGCCGTAGTAGTCCCTCTCGTCGTGGTAGATATAGGTCCGTGGATCCCTGGGATCGATGAACGCCAATAGCTTTGTCTTCTGTCTGGAGACGGTGCCGATCCGGTTCTCGGGGATTGCGAAGGCGATGGGCCGCAGACCTCGCTGCGCGAATGCGATCTCCCGCTTGAAATAGATTCCGCGATCCAGCAGTGGCGACACCAGATCGGGCTCATCCTCGCCATCGATCAATAGAACCCGATACGGAGGATAGAAGGCCAGGACCTCCTCGAGAAACAAACGGCAGCGATGAACGCTGCCGTAGATGACTAGGTCGAAGTATTTTGTGCGCAGTTTTTGGGGGATGTCGGTCCGGTCAACCGCCGAATCCTCTCCCAGCAATCCATAAATCGTGAAGCCGCGACCGTAGAGCCGGGACTTGTCGTGGCCTCCGGCCGCGAACTCGTGGGCGTACATGAACCAAATCCGGTTTACGTCTACGACGCTTGCTCCCAGCAGGCTGCGTAGCCCGTGAAAGAGCATGTCGCACATGTAATCGGGAGTCTGGCCGCCCGAGATATAGAGGATACGCATGGATCCGGGGTCACTTGCTTATCGCCAGAGCCTGACTCGGGGATTGAACCTCGATGGGCGAGGGTACGCGTTTGAATTCCAGGTTCACGCCGGGCTGACCTGCGAGCGGGGCGGGCCGGTTTGGTGGCGCCCAATGTCGGGCAAACTGCTGCTTCTCCGCCTCGGTCAACAGCCGCTTGCGCAAAGTCACCCGCAGTTGATCCACCGCCCGTGGGTACCGCACCAGGTCTTCCCCTCTGATTTGTTGCTTTCGCAGGGCTTCCCCGACCGGGCTCAAAGCCAGATCGAACTGCACCAGATCGAAGCGGGATTCCCTCCAGCCCATATACCAGAACCAATCCGTGTAGTAGAGCCAACTGCGCTCGTTGAAGGCGCGGACATGAGTGGGGTCTTGCCATGCTCCCCACGAGAGGTCATAGGGCACGCTGATGCGGAACAAACCGCCGACTCGGAGCAGATTCAAACATGACGTCATGGCCGTGGTCAGATTCGGAATGTGCTCCAGCGCGTCGTTGGCAATGATTTCCTCAAAGAAATTGTTCTCTAAGACGATGGTGCCGAAGCGCCGCGTCTCTAACGGCTGTCCGATGGGAAGGGGATGGTTGAAATCAAGGACCGCATCAGGTTCCCAATAGGCATCAAAATCCGCATTGAAGTAGTCCGGCCTCCAGTCTTTGCCGCTTCCGAGGTTCAATTTGCGAGGCATGGAAACACGGTCGGCGGGCGGGCTGGGGATGGCGGCGCACTGCCGAAGGGCGTTCGCCAGTATCTCGGACTCGTTCCGCTTAGAAAACCATTCGAAGCCTTGTTTTTCCAATCGACGGCGCTCCGCTTCATCGCCCAGCAGCGAAACACATCCCTCGACCAGGGAATCGTATGGCAAACTGCGGACCGATTTTGTCAGCCCTTCTTCCATGCAGGGCGAGGACTCGGTGACCACGGCTTTCGAATTTGCCAATAAGTAGGACACGCGGACGATCTCGAATACCTTGGTCTCGTAGAAGTGGATGTTGAGAATGATCTTCGAGCGCCCGATGAGTTCGTCCCGCTCGCTGCCGTACACCCCGAACTGCGCTCGCACCTTCACGCCGGCATCCCGCAGGGCGTTCAGGATGCGGATACGGCGTTCGTTGAGCGAGCCATAGAAAAGAATATCGATGTCCTGCGTCAGCGCGGGCTGAATGCGGGTCAACTCCGGCACGTACCCAACTGGCACGTGCACCGGCGGGAAGGCGCAGTTCATGGTCTTCCATCTCTCGACGTTTTCCTGGCTGTAATCCCACACCTGGTGATGGGACGCCACTTCGAAATAGGCGGGAGAAAGATTGTATCCCTCCAACTGCTCAAGGTTGTAGATCACCGAACCGGGTGGCACCAGTAAGGCTTGCCGGGGGGAAAGCAGATGAGCACCCAGAAAAATGTTGGTGGCTCCGGGTTCAAACATGTTCTCTTGGATGTGGGCGATGTGGCCGAGACTGGTCAACCCCACCTGCAGGGTCTCCGCCAATTCACGGAACGCTTCGCTGTGCAGATAGCCCTGCGGTCGAACCAGAATGACTTGAAATTTTCCCATGTTATTCCCCAATTTCCGTCGAGCCGGGCCCACTACCATCCCGCCGGGGAGACAGACCTGTCCCTCGAGACGGAGAAGGAAATCACGTGCAATCCGCTTGCCTCATCTGGCTCCAATCTGAGCCTCTCCCAAGCATGTCTTCGCACTCTCGAGGCGCCCCAGCCATGCGCATTCCCAGGGGCCGAGGCTCTACAAAGCATTTCCAATGCCACAAGGAAAGCTGTGTGAAAAAGGTGTCCTTCTTGGGAAGGATTTTGTAATAGTGGATTTAAGAGATGGCTTCGGGGGGGCGAACGCGAATCGAATTATAAAGAGATTAGAGTTCGGTGGGGATCGCGAATCATCGATGAACGAAAAATCAGAGTGGGCCTTCTACGCTCGTGGCCAGCACCGGTCGGCGTTTCCCTGCTGAGGGACGCAACGGAATTGGGGGAACCGCAATCAGCGGTTTCCTAATGAGGGGTTCAGTCCACTTCTTGAAGCGTGGGAAGTCTTAGCCAAGAACTCGCTGCACTAGCTCGACAAGTTTGGGATGCCGATCGAACTGGTGAATGACCTGGCTGATGCGTCCTTTTCGATCGGCGATTTTTCCATTTGACGTGATTTGTACATCTTTCTCCGGGACGTAGCCCAGGGTCAGAACGCGCTCGCCATTTGGCACCGCACTACAAGAACGCAGCAGCTTCTCATGGACAACCACGTTATGAATGCCCTGGTCTACGCCTTTGAGGAACCGCGCCTCACGCGCAGTGTGCGTGGTCAGAATCTGCATGATGAGGAGATATTCGAGAATGCCATGCCAGGAGCCGAGTACCGTGCCGGAACAAGAGATTCTTTGCGCTGCCATCTTTGCCAACATGGGCTCGCCGAAGGCGGAACGGATCCATGCGGAGTTAAAGTTGCAGGAGCCCAGGCACTTTGACTCATCTTCGAGGAAAACCAGGACGTCGGTTTCAGGCTCAGGCGAGAAGGGATCCTGCTGGAAGAAAACGTCGCGAACATCCGTAAGGAAAATCCAATCGTAAGAATGATGACTCGTTTCCAGACTGAGCCTGGCGAGAAAGTTGTAATAAGTTACAAATCTTCCCAGTTGCACATCAAAGGGAAGGAACATCCCGTCCCAGCGCTCCAGCCGCACTCGCTGCTCGGCCAGAAACTGCTTCGCCGGTGGGTCAACTTCGGTTACAAATAAGATGATATCTCCATTAAATCCAGTCCGGCGCAGGGAAGTGACAAACGGCGCAATTTCCCTCTTGCCGTAATTGGTCGCCGTGCCCACAACCAGGTTGCGGCCACTTCGTGACGGCAGCGGTGGCTGCGCGCGCAAACGAGCCAATTGGACCTGAAGGATGTTCCGGTGGTCAGCGTCCCTTTCGTTTTCCTCGGCGCGCCGTGCCTGCTCCAGAAGTGTGTTCAAGTTAGCAGCCGCAATGGTGTTCTGCGGATCAAGATGAAGCGCACGTCGAAATCCCAGTTCCGCTGCTCTTACGGGCTGAAGACAATAGACCGCCGCAGCCCAGTCATTCCACAATTCGCTGGACTCTGTTTGCTTCAGGGCTTCTCCCAGAAACCGAACCGCGTCGTGCGGACTGGCATTCAGCACATCTAAGGCGCGTCGATGAAGATCGCTTTGCATGCTACGAGTTCAGGTCAGGCCGCCCCGTTGGCTCCGGCCGTCCTCTTTTTGCCGCGTTCAGTGGCCGCTGAATGGCGAGTGATCGGTAAACACGAACGGTCACGTTCATCGGCAAATCGTTGCCGGACTGTCTTCCATCCCCCGCCGGCTGCGAACATCGCGGATCTGGCCGCGTAGGTTGATCAGTCCCGAATCACGTGCGGCAGCAAGCGACTTTCATCGCGACCACCCCAACGAACAGCATGAGGAAAAAAAATTACCAAGAGCCGGCTGCTATACAAATTGAAAAACAATTACAAATCCAGCCACAATGAGAGACGCCTTCTTCACTAAGTTTCCGAATCTCACGGAATCTGGCCACACCATAGGTATCCGATAGCGATCTGCGATGAGTTCTTGCAGTTCCTATGGCGACTTCCATTTGAATCTGATTCCCTAACCTGCAGCGATTCCACCCGTCGAGCGAGCCGGGCCCACTACGATCCGGCCTGGGGACAGGCCTGCCCCTAAAGACGAAGAAGAAAATCATTTGCAATCCGCTTGCCTCATTTGGCTCCAATCTGAGTCTCTGTCAGGCGAGACTTCGTAAGTTCGGGCGCCGGTGGCGGCCGCTACGCGCGGGATCAGCGAGCCATCGGCGGCCGCACTTCGCAAAGACCCATAAGCGTCCCCCGGCCGGAACTTGGAACGGTGAATCGTGATCGAGGAGTTGGGCGTTCCGTAACCAGCGGCATTGCGGAGATATTCCTCAAACCGGGTCAGATGCAGCTTCTCCACATGTTGAACGAACACGGAAAACAACGATTGATCGTACCGGTTATCGATACAATCGGAGTGTGGGCGCAGCAGGAACATATCGTTGTGATCGACCAATTTGACCATCCACTCCTTCATCCGGCGGGAAACCCCCAACAGGGTACTCATGGCAGTGACGGTGGAATCGTCTTCCTTACGGAGTCCGAAGTATTCGTAAACGTATCGTGACGTCCAGTTGCGCGTCAGATGCATCGGATCGTCATAGGGGCCGTTGAAAAAAAAGAGATAATCCTGCTTTTCGATGATCTTGAACACATCTTCGAGATCCCGGTCGACATAGCAACCCGCGTCTAAATAGAGCAGCGGTCCCGGCTCCCGGCGAAGGGTTTCAAGGATAAACGGAAACTTCCATGCCTGAAACGAGACTGGCCAGGTGGAGCAAACGAGTTCGACGCGATCCAGTTTCGACAAGAAGTCGGCTTGATTGGGAAAGAGGCCGAGATCACAGACTACGACCTTGCGAACCGAGCCCCAGGAATTCTTCTGTACGCTTCCGATCAGGTTGAGTAAGAAAGGAAAAAACCGGGCATTGGCCGCGGCACAAAGCACCCCAGGCACCGCGGCGGTGATTTCTACCTCCGGGCATGGCGACAGGCGGGGTAGGTTGATGCTTCCCGCCGCGTTGAACTGGCGGCACCATTCGGCAGCGCGCGCTGAACGCCGGGCTGTGAGCATCAGAAACGCCATACCGATGTGGGGACGCTTGCTGGCGTTATAGAGTTCACCCAGCTCCGTGCAAAGTTCGGCGTCATGGTACGGACGCAGGTCGAGCGCGTCCAAGTATGTCTGAATCACGCGGTCCACCTTGAATTCCATGGGACTCCTGGCCGGACATGCGGGGTCGGTCGGCTGCTCGAGTGGGCGAGACGCGCACTTCGCTTTATTCAGATTTTCTGCCCGAGGTCCATGCTTCACAAAGCATTTCGAATGCCACGCCCGGGGTTGCATGGCTTGCGAAACGAGACGTGAAATTTCACGGAAGTATTCTGTAATAAGGGACTTAAGAGATGGTTTGGCCGGTTGCGAAACTGACTTCGAACCGGCAAGAAATTAGATTTCAGTTGGATGGGTGTCATTCATGAAAAAGCGATTAGAGCCTGTGGCCAGCCGGAGGCCTCCCATGATGATCGAGCTGCCGCAATTTTGCCCTGTCCGAATATAATCTCCAATATTGGGCGAGGATCGTCCCCGGGGGGGCTATGTTTTGCAATGCCTGCGGCGGCCAAATTCAGCCCCAGTTCAATATCTGCCCCAATTGTGGGCAGCCGATTGGTGCTCTTGCGGCCGCAACTCCGCCCAGCCGTCTCGAACGGCATCTGCGTACGCTCGGCATCCTCTGGATCGTTGCCGGGGCGCTCTGCGCGATTCCAGGCTTTGTCCTCATGACCATCAGTAGCGTCGCTCGCCTCGGTATCCCTGCTGGCGAAAATGTCGGCCGGTTCATCGGGCCGCTTATCTTGTCAATCATCGGGGGCTCACTCCTCGTCGTCGCCGCCGGAGGCATCCTGGTCGGCTGGGGACTCCTCAAGCATCAACCCTGGGCGCGAGTGCTTGCCATCATACTTGCAATTCTCTCGCTGTTCCACCCTCCTTTCGGTACTGCCCTAGCCATTTACACGCTATGGGTCTTGCTCTCCGATGGGAGTGGCTCGGAATACGACCGCCTCACTCGTGCCGCCTGACGTTATGGTCCCTCGGCGTAATGAATCGTAGTGCGATCGCCTGACGATATCCGCGGCTTAGCCAGTCCCCGTGATCGAAACAGCCGTGGGTAGTACCGGACTCTACGGAGCACAGACACCGGGAAGCAAACTTTATTCCTCTTCACAGTCACTTCATGGCTTTGGCCTCTCCTGGGTCACGTTCTTGCATGTCCCACCGGACCAAAGCCGCCTGGACCCTAAGATTGCCCGTCGCCCCAGGAAACTTTTTTGGTTTTGGAGACTCTAATTGATTGCATAGGCTCGAATCCTCGCCAGATACCGGAGGGGGGGTTTTTATGTTTAGGTCGCTTTTGCGCCGGTCTGCCATATTCCTAGCAGTGACAGTCGTGGGCGTAGCCGCCTGCAACGCTGGCGAGGGAGCAAATCCTGCTCTCCCCAACCCTACCGTCGACGCTCCGCTTTCGACGGCCAAAGCCGCACAAACAGCAGTTCTCGCAGGCGGCTGCTTCTGGGGTATACAAGCGGTTTTCGAGCACGTGAAGGGCGTGGTCAGCGCGACCTCGGGGTACTCTGGTGGAGCTGCCAACAGCGCGCAATATGAACTGGTCAGCACCGGCCAGACGGGCCATGCGGAATCGGTGAAGATCGTTTACGATCCTTCCCAAATCACCTATGGCCAGCTGCTGCGAGTGTTTTTCTCGGTGGCGCACGATCCCACACAGTGGAACCGGCAGGGCCCGGATACGGGCAACCAATATCGCTCCGTCATTTTCTATGCCAACGAAGAACAAAAACGGATCGCCCAGGCCTATATTGCTCAACTCGGGGGCGCCAAAGTCTTCCCGCGTCCGATCGTAACCTTGGTGGTGCCTTTGCAGGGGTTCTATCCCGCGGAGTCCTATCACCAGGACTACGCCGCACGCCATCCGGACAATCCCTATATCGTCTACAACGATGCGCCGAAGGTTGCTCGTCTTCGCCAGGAGTTTCCAGACCTTTATGCCGCGAAATAGTCAGTTGGGAGGGGTTCATGTTCGAATGTGATTTTGAGAAGGACGAGGGTTTGGTGAGAAGCAAGCGACGTGCATTCCTTCAGACCTCTGCTTCGGCGATAGCGGGTCTAATCTTGTGGTGGCTGAAGAAGCCAGGCTTGGTAGAGGCGGCCTCGACCGAGTCTTCCCAGGAGGTAACGATCGTTGAATTTTCTGATTCAGGCGAACGGCTCAAGAGAATGCGCGTGCCGAAGGTTGTCAAGACGCAGGATGAATGGCGCAAGCAGCTATCGCCGGGTGCCTTCGCCATTACTCGCCACGCCGATACCGAAATCGCCTTTACCGGGCAATACTGGAATCTGCACGAGAAGGGCCTCTATCGCTGTATCTGCTGTGACAATGCTTTGTTTAGCTCGGATACGAAGTTTGACTCCGGAACGGGTTGGCCGAGCTTCTGGGCGCCGATCGCCGAGGAGAACATTCGAACTGCGAGAGACATCAGCCTCGGCATGGTCCGGACGGCCGTTTCTTGCACCGAATGCGATGCGCATTTGGGGCACGTATTCGACGATGGTCCAGCGCCTACTCATCTTCGCTATTGCATGAATTCAGCATCCCTCCGATTCATCGCGCGAAACGCCGCCGACAACGCCAAGTGAGGGCTGCGGTGCGGGCAATCTCGCTTAACCGGTCGAGCAGACAATTACACCTACTCTCAAACCGTATGAATGGTAATGGTTGCGGTGCTGCCGCTTAGGGCACAGTCGTCCCCGAGTTCTGCTTTCCCGGCAGATGCGCAGATTCGCGATCTGCTCGTTGAGCGCATCGACAGGCAGCACCAGAGCGTCGGAATCGTTGTCGGCGTTATTGACTCGACGGGACGCAGGATTATTTCCTATGGCAATTTCAACCTGGGCGACAACAGGGCTGTCGACGGCAACACGATCTTCGAGATCGGTTCCATCACCAAGGTGTTTACGTCGCTGCTCCTTGCAGACATGGCGCAACGAGGGGAGGTCGCGCTCACTGACCCCGTCGCGAAATACTTGCCTGCTGGGGTGAAAATGCCTGAGCGCAACGGACGGCAGATCACTCTGGAGGATTTGGCGACCCACACCTCTGGTCTCCCTCGTTTGCCTTCGAACCTAAATCCTAAGGGTGCCACAAACCCCTATGCCGACTACTCGGTCGAGCAGCTTTACCAATTCCTCTCCGCCTACCAGCCAACTCGTGACACCGGTTCCCAGTACGAATACTCAAACCTCGGCGGCGGCTTGCTAGGACATGTGCTTGCACGCCGCGCCGCAATGGATTACGAGATGTTGGTGCGCTCCCGGATTTGCGAGCCCCTTGGAATGCGGAGCACTCGGGTTAGCTTGTCCGATGACATGAAGAACCGGTTCGCGGTCGGTCACGAGGCGACGATGCAACCAGTCGCTGATTGGGATTTACCGACTCTTGCTGGCGCTGGGGCGCTGCGCTCCACAGGGAACGACATGTTGACCTTGGTTGCCGCAAATCTCGGTGATGTGAAAACCCCGCTCGCGCCTGCTATGGCTGCGATGCTTGCTGTTCGCCGTCCAGCAGGCGTTCCGGGAATGGAGGTCGGTCTAGGCTGGCATATCCTGACCCGTGATGGGCACGAGATTATCTGGCATAACGGCGGCACGGATGGATTCAGATCATTCCTTGGTCTTGAGCCTAAGACCGGGATGGGTGTGGTTGTTCTCTCCAATGCCGAAACGCCAGCAGGAGTTGATGACATCGGGCAACACCTGCTGAATGCCAATGCCCTCCTCTGGCAGCCGCCGAAACAGCATAAGCAGATAGCTGTTGATCCCAAGGTTTTCCACGGCTACGTTGGTCAGTATCAACTTGCGCCCAACTTCCTTCTGACGATCACTGGCGACGGAACACAGTTGTTCGTGCAGGCTACCGGGCAACCGAAGCTGGAGATTTTCCCTGAAGGCGACCGCGACTACTTTCTAAAAGTTGTGGACGCGCAGATCACCTTCGAAACCGACAGTCAGGGTCGGGCAACGGGTCTCATCCTTCACCAAAACGGCAGGAACCAGCCAGCCAAGCGAATTCAATAGCAGCGTCGTTGGGCATTCGCCTCGCAACCAAGAAGACCGGCTCCAAACCTATACTGGCGGACCACCGTGAAATGAAAATTCCGGTTAATAAGCAGGGCCCGGGCAGGGCGCTCGGCTACGGTGTGGTAATTACCCCGCAGGCGATTCGGTCGCCTGAATTGCCACTCGGATCGGTCTTCATGTCATCGGCTTTGGCGTGAATGACGAGGGCTGTGCCGCCATTGCTGAAAACCGAATGGCTGTCGGTACCGAGAGTCACGTCGGGATCGTTGACCGTGGTCTGCGCCGTTCCGTCACCGCTTACCGTGAAGTTTTTCATATCTCCGGCATGATGGCCTTCAGGGTTCTCGAGACCGTGTTTCTTGTTATCGGGATTGAAATGGGCGCCTGCCGACTTGAAATCAGGAGGATCGCACTTTGCATTCTGATGGATGTGGATGGCATGCTCTCCGGGAGGCAGGTTCTTGAGGGCAAGCTTGATGGTCACACCCTTCCTCGCCTGCTTGAATGTAGCCGTTCCCACGTCCTCGCCCTGCGCGTTTTTCATCTGGACAACGATGGCCTTGCCCTTGGCCTGCACGGCAACCGCAAGCGAAAGCATGCCAACCGAGAGCGCCGCAAATCTGAGACAAGCTTTCATGGGTATTCTCCTGTTCCGGGAAAAAATTCTACTCTCTCGTCATCATTCTCGCGAACTCCGGCCATGGGGGTCGCGGTTCCCCTTCTCCCTCCCACCAATGCGGCCTCATCGATGTGAGCATGATTGAACAAGTTGAGGGCTTCGAGGCGGAATGCGAATGGGTTCGAAGGCCCACGGGAACGTGCCTTTCGATCGGCGGTTGAAAGCCTTGGGGTGGCTTGACTCAGGGATGGAGGATTGCGGGTAGGGGTGTTAGTAGTCCGTCACTGCTGGGGGCCAGGAGAATGTCAGCGCAACCACTCTGACCGACAGGACGTTGCACGATGCGCGCGCCGATCAAGATTATCCCAGCACGAACCTGGTCTCCCATGAGTTGGGGCAACATTGGTTCGGTGACTATGTGCAGGGGCGGGACTGGGCAAACATCTGGCTGAACGAGGGTTTCGCGACCTACCTCGAAGCGCTCTACACACAGCATCAGGAAGGGAACGACGCCTATCGCTTTGCCATTTACAACGATCAGCTCGCGGAGCAGCAGGAGGACCGCGATTCCTACCGTCGGCCGATCGTCTATACCGATGCCATGGATATGTTCGACCGAACCACGCACGAGAAAGGTGCAGCCGTCCTGGACATGCTGCGTTATTTGCTGGATGGCGCGGAAGCCGCGTCGCATCCCGCATCCCAAAATGAGCTGTTCTTTCAGGCGCTCCGTCACTACCTGATCGAGCATCGTGCGCAGAGCGCGGATACCGCCGACCTGATCGAACCCTGCGGTCAACTACCGGGAAAGAACTGGGTTGGTTTTTCGACGAATGGGTATTTCGGGCCGGACGTCCGGACTACCTGGTTGCGGCCAGCTACGACCCCACAACCAAGACGGAGAAGGTCAGCGTCGTGCAAGAGCAAGCAGGCGATCGAGAAACGCCCATCTTCGACATGCCGATGAGCTGGCGTTCTATGGCGCCAACGGGGAACGGAAGAGGACCGAGGTCCGCGATGATCTCGAGCAGCAGGAATTTGAGATCCCGCTCGACTTCGAACCCCCATGGGTGGATTTCGATCCCGACGACCTCATCGATAAAACCGTCCAGTTTGACAAGTCAGTCGAGGCGCTGATGGCGGAAGCCAAACAGGATCCTCAGGGGGACCACGGAGGTAGTGCGGAAGCCGGCTTCCGCCATCCAGCTCTGATAATCCGCGGCCCTACAATTGAAGCTCGTCTCAATCAAGATGTTCAGGCTCATCAACAAGGCAAACGCGTTCTCGGTCCGCTCGTTGTCAATCAACTCTTCGAAGACAACAAACGCCCCGCCCTTGGGAAGCGCCCGATAAGCCTTGGCCATGAGCCTCCGCTTATCGTCCGCACTCTCGCCATGAAGAATATGACCCATGATCAGGACGTCGGCTTCCGCCAAGGGGTCGTCGAGAAAACTGCCCGCCTGAAAAGCGATGCGGTCCGCCAAACCATAGGAGCTGACGTATTGTTCAAAAATCGGGCGACAAACGGGCAGATCGAAGCCCACGCCCCTCAGTGCTGATGAGCCAGGGCGAGCTGAACCGGCAAAGAGCCTTGCGCTGTACCAATGTCGGCAAAGGTCTTGTACTTCTTCCAAGGAAACTTCCGAGCAAGAGCCTGGCAAGCACCCAGACTGATGCCGGTCATGGCCTCAAGGAAGTTCTTCATGGCTGCCGGATCGCGATAGAGAGCCCGGTAAAAAGTCTCGCCGGCTCGCACTTCGCTCTGCGGCAGGCCAGTGCGCAAAGCCGTTGTCAGCCTGCCCCAGAAGGGATAAAGCCGCGCATTGGCCATATCCAGCATGCCTCCGATATAGCTCGCTTTGGCGCGATCCAGAAAGAAGTCGGCATTGCGGGTGTTGGCATATCGCTGGTGGCGCCGGGACAACATCCCGAGAGCGACGAGCGCGTCGAAAAAATCACGGGCGCCGCGTTCGTGCAAGGACAGACGTTGGCGCAGAGTGTCGCCGTCGAGCGGCCCCTTGGCCAGTTCCGTGAACAATCCCAGCTCGACCGCGCTAACTAAGGAGTGTCTTCGAACCCCAGAATCCCAGCCCGAGCTGCAAAATAGGTTCGGGTGTTAGCGCAGCCGTTCGGGGATTCTTCTTGGTCCTAGCTCTGGGCTTGGTTTTTGTCCTAGAAGATGACCGGCGCGACTTCATGGTTTGCCTCGCGCAGCGACAGGTTGGATCAGGGACTTCGATTATAGCGCCGGCGCGCTCCAGAGACTGCGAAGAAGTCAGTTCTGCACCATCGGGAAGGGGCACAAGGGGGTTTCAAACAGAGAACGGCCCGCAGTAATCGCTTGAAAGTCAGCTTCCTGGTGGTCTTTAATGCCATGATCTGTTTCCCCAGGGACTGGAGAAGATGCCCTCACCGCCGCCACCGTCCGGTTCGCCTGCGTTTGTCCCTAGCTCCCTGTACCGTCCGACCAAGAACCTGCGCCGCATCGGTTTGGCACCGTTCGTGGCCGTGCTGTTCGGTTACTGCACCGGCGGTCCGTTTGCCTTTGAATCGATGATCTCCCAATCCGGGCCGGGGCTTGCGCTGACCTTCCTCATGGTGGTTCCGTTCCTCCTGTCGATTCCAATTTCCTTGGCCACGGCCGAGATGACTACGATTCTGCCCGTCGAAGGCGGCTTCTATCGCTGGAGCCGCGCTGCCTTGGGCGATTTTTGGGGCTTTCAATGCGGATGGTGGAACTGGACAGGCACGTTTCTGATGAGTGCAGCTTACGGGGTGACCATGGCGGACTACGTCGACAATTGGCTCTCTCTGCATTCCCCGATCGCGCACTGGGCGGTCGCGGTTACGTTGCTGCTGGTGGTGGCTTACCTCAACGTGCGCGGGATTCATGTCGTGGGAAACCTGACTCTTGTTCTCCTGCTCATCATGGCTGTGCCTTTGGTGGTGTTCGTCACCGTGGGCTTTCATCAGGCACGCTTCAATCCCTTTCATCCCTTCTTGCCCACGGGCAAACCTTGGCAGCAAGCCTACGGCATAGGCTTGGCCATCGCCCTGTGGACGTATGCCGGCTATGAACAGCTCTCCACGGTGATTGAGGAAGTCGAGAACCCGACGCGCAACTTCCCGATTGGACTCGCGATCGTGATTCCCCTTTCGATCGCAGGCTATGTCCTCACCCTTGCGGCAGGTCTGGCCGCGCTCGGCAACTGGCGAGATTGGGAAACCGGGTACTTGGTGACGGCAGGCCGACTGATCGGCGGCAACGGGCTGAGCACGGGCATATTTGTGGCGAGTGTGATCGCGAGCTTCGTATTGCTGGACAGCACCGTGCTCTCGGTCTCGCGGTTACCTTTCACCATGGCGGAGGATGGGTACTTTCATCCTGGGCTGGGAAAAATCAGTGCTCGCTTCGGAACACCCGTGCGGTCGATTCTTCTGTCTACGGCTCTGTGTTCTGCCCTCGCCGTATTCACGGTGCCCCAGCTCATCGCCGTCTACGCCTGGACGCGCATGGCGACCTCGATTCAGACCATGCTTTCGTTTTGGCAATTTCGGCGCAAGTATCCCGATGCGCCGCGAAGCTTTCGCGCTCCCGGCGGCCGCTTCGGGGCACTGCTCATGGTGGTCGCTCCCACTCTGCTGTTCGCCTGGGCGATGATCTACAGTGATGTCGGCACGCGGAAATGGGGACTGCTTAACCTTGCATCCGGGCCGGTGGCCTATCTGTGGGTACGTCAACGCGGCAGCAAAGCGACACCGCAACCCGATAAGGTTGTCGCTGGTTAGCGATCGCGCGGCGAAACAACCGGGCTGTCGCAGGGTGCAAGCCTGAACGTTCTCAAGCTGTGCGGCTTGGGACTGGCGGAATGAGCTCATGTTAGGACCGGGAGAACTCTCACCTGGGAGGAAGTCGAAACAAGAACCTGTGGCTCGCATCAGCCGGCAGAGGCGAGTCTGATTCGGTGAGAAGCCTCATCAACATTTTTAACCTGTAGCCGTGTCTGGGGTCGGATTTCTCCTGACCAGGAGGTTCGGATGAATGCAGTGCAACGAATCGTGCTAACAGCAGTGGTGGCAGAGCTATTGTTGGCTACAACCATGCTCTGGGCGCAGAGCCAAAATCGTCAGATGGGCACCGAGTATACTGTCACCGCCGATCCTTTGGTGCCCCGGCCACCGGAATCACCTTGCGTGGTGCCGCTTTTCTCGAATTATACGTTTGCCCACTTTGCCGACACGACCCAGAGTTTCCAGTTCGCGCCGCCCGCCGATTGTGCCGGCCCCTGGGAAAAAATCGTCTTTGCGATCCACTTCAGCGAGAATCCGGGTGTCCAGTTCGACCGAACGGCGAGCGTCTACATTAGCAACACCAATCTCTATTTCGGGACTACGCCGGAACCGCTGGCCACGCTCACCAACACTTGGCAGGTAGAACGAGATGTCACCGACTATGCTGCGTTGCTTGAGACTGCGCAGCCCGGAACCATCGTACTCCAGAACTGTACCACCGACTGCCCGCCGCCGTACAACACGTTGAACGGGGTCTTCACCGTCAGCGCCAATCTGGAATTTTACCCCGCGCGAGCTCACCACGGCCTGCCGCCGACCGCTGATGTGGTGCTTCCGCTGGTTCAGCCCAACGGACAGGGAGGGGTCAACCTGCCGGCCTTCTTGTTCACCCCGACCGACCAACTGACGACCACCTTCAACCTTCCCACCAATGTGGAGCAGGCCTACCTCGATGTGGTCGCCCAAAGCCAGTCCAATGATGAGCAGTGGTATGCATGCTTTCCCAACAATCTCAGTAGTATTAACGAGGTTTACGGCTGCGGGAACACCGACTTTCGAGAGACGGAGGTGACGATCGACGGTCAGCCGGCCGGGATCGCCCCGATTTCTCCTTGGGTGTATACCGGGTTTCTTCCCGATGAATGGGTCCCGATTCCGGGCGCCCAAACTTTGGATTTTGTTCCCTATCGGGTGAACCTGACTCCCTTCGCCGGGCTGCTGAGTGACGGCCAGCCGCACACGATTGCCCTGAGCGTGTTCAACGACGACAACTACTTTGCCCTGTCCGCCTCGCTCTTACTTTATCTCGATGCCGCCTCCACCGAGGTCTCGGGCGCGGTCACGCGCAACACGCTGACTCCTCCCTCTCCTGCGGTCTTCGAGCATCTCAAGGGGACCACTACCGTCACCGGTACGATCACCGCCAACAGCCAACGCCAGTACACGATCGCGGGCTACGTCCATACTTCCCATGGAACGGTCACCACGGCCGTGTCCCAGCAGCAAAGCTTCTCCGGGGTGCAGACGATCGATTTCGACACAGTCAATTTTTCGGTGCTTGATCAAAACACCTCGGTCGAGACGAGTCTGTCTTCCTTGACTACGGTTTCTGGCGACCAGGGGATTACCCTGATCGAGGAGAACTACAGATTCCCGATCACCGTCGACCTGATTTATCCGGTCAGCAGTTCCCTCTTCGGACTTACCGTAGCCACTACGCAGAGGTACGAGGCGAGCAAGCTCATCTGGCGCGACGGGAGGTTAGAGGACTCTCGCCTGGTCACAAACTCGGTTTCCGCCACCGACGTAGGTGAAAAATCAAGCTCGCAGCAATATACGTCGTTCGGTTTACATACGCCGTTCTATAGCTGCCAAATCGCCTCCGCAGAGAATCAGCTGACCTCGGTCAGTCCAACCTGTGACCAGCAGGCAGGGCGTGGACCCGGATGGCCGTGGTGACGCGAACTCGGAGCCAGGGCGTGCGGCCTCGATTGTCACGGGACCGCGCACAGGCTGCCGGAACTCCGCGCGCGATGACTCGGTCGAAAGCGCCGCTTTGTTGGGGCCGCCTCAGGCTCGAGGAATGACTTCGAAAGGACGCATCATTTCATTGTCCTCGTGCTCAAGGATGTGGCAGTGCCACACATAACGTCCGAGAAAGCCCTCGAAGGGCACGATGATCCGGGTCACCATCCGAGAATAGGCCTGCACGGTATCTTTCCAGCCAGCCTCATTCGGCGCAGGAGGTTCCGGAGGTCCAATGAAGTGCAATTGACGCTTGGTTTGGAACAGCCATGGCTCGTAGGGTTGCCGGTCGAGGATTTGGAAGCGCACCAGATGCAGATGAATGGGGTGGGTGTCGTTCGTGGGATTGATCAGCGTCCAAATCTCCGTCGACCCGAGCACCGGCTTTTCCGTAACCGGAAGTTTCCAGTGGGAAGCATTCAGAAGCAGCATGGCCGGCTTGCCCGCCTTGTTGACAAACTCGTCGAGCGTCAACAACCGCGTTTCGACAGCTTGGGATTCCGGAATCTTGGCAATCGGCCGCAGGGCAGAAGGTAGGGAGCTGGTTTCGATCGCTTTCCCGGCTGAGACGCGGAATTGCATGATGACCAAGGCGTCGCTCTTAAGAACCAATTGTGCGCCCCGGTGCTCGCTAAAGTCGACGACGAGATCGGCGCGTTCGCCCGGCGCGATTTCAAGTTCCCTGAGTAGGACGGGCGCGGGCAGTAAGCCCTGGTCGGTCCCGATTTGGTGAAACGGCGCGTCATTGGCGAACGATAAATGGTAGATGCGAGCATTCGAGGCATTCAGGAGCCGAAAGCGATAGCTTCGGGGCTCGACATCGAGGTACGGAAAGAGCTTCCCGTTGACGAGGATGGCATTGCCAGAGACCTCCGAAACCCAGGGGGATTCTGGGTCCGGCGAAACCGGATAAAGAAGTTGGCCATCTCGCGTCAGCAGGCGGTCATAAAGAAGCAGCGGCAACTCGTATTTGCCCTTCGGCAAATTGAGCGCCTCCTCGACGCCGTCTCGAATGAAGAATGCTCCAAACAATCCGGCGTAGATATTGAGACGGTTAATCCCGATCGCATGATCGTGATACCAGAGCATGGCCGCATCCTGCTGGTTCGGATAGTAGTAGAGCGATGACTTCCCAGGAACAATCCAATCTTCCGGATACCCGTCGCTTTCCGGCCGGGTTTTCGCCCCATGTAGGTGCACCACCGTGCGCACCGCAGGTTTGTCATTCTCGGCTCCATGAATCGTGCGGTCGATGGGCAGGAAGTGTTCGTTGGGCAGCGCATTTACCCATTCCACCAGCAGCCCTTCCCCAGCACGGGTCTCGAACGTCGGACCGGGCGTCGAAGGCCCGAAGCTCCAGAACTTAGTGGGCGGCAGATCGCGGTGAACTTTGCTGGCGATTGCCTGGGCTTTAATTCGATAGAAGGGCACGCTCTTGGGGGGATCGGTAGGGCTTGAGCGGTGTCCTTGGGGTGGGACGATTTCCGGGACCGGGAGCGGATCCACAAATTGCGCCAGGGTGTTGACATCGAGCGCCACGGGCATGGTAGGCACCGCGTGCGCCATCGCATGCAGCAGCCCTTTCTTGCCTGTTGCCAGCGTTGTCGCCAGCAGGCTCGATCGTTCGAGGAACCTCCGACGTGTAATCAATCCATGCCTTCCAAAAGGACCCTAACAATATAACAATGGCAAGGCAGCGCGGCTACGACGCGCCGCACATGCCTTGCCGTTAAGCTAACGCGTAATTCCAGATCCCGGCATCCGCAGGGGATGCAGCTTTTTTAGAGTGGTCCCCCGGTGCCCACGGGTTCGCCCGTCTCCTCATCGAGGAGATACAGATCGTTGCTAATGACCTGTTGGAAGTCGAACATCGTGCTGATGGAGTTGGCAATGGCGTCATACGACCCTTGCCCGATCCGTTGACCACCGAGCCAATTGTCTTCGATGAAGCGAATCACCGAGGTTTGATCGGTGAGCGTACTATCCACGAAGTTGTGCTTTGCCCACGGAGAGATCACCAGCAATGGCTGGCGTGGACCATGTCCGCAGCGGCCCTGGGCGTGCGTGGTGGCGGGATTGACCCCGGGCAGAGCCGTGGCGCCGGTTCCGCACTGTCCCGGACCTGTGAGGGCATCGGCAGCCGTCGCCGATGTGTTTACGATCGGGCCCAACTGGTGATCGTACCACCCATCGGAGTCGTCATAGAGTATGACCAGCGCCGTGTTGGGCCATTCCGGCTGAGCCTGCAGGAAGTTTGCCACCCGAACGACGAAATGCTGCTCATCGATAGGATCGGAATTGGCAGGATGAGCATCCTGAATGGCGATGGCTTTGAGGAAGCTGACGGCCGGGAAATTGCCGGCAGACACTGCCGCAAAAAAGTCGTTGATGTCGTACTCGTGATTGGCAGCGTCTCCCTGGTGCCCAATCGTCTGGACCGAGGTAGGACGGATATGAGTCGGATTGGCGGTCGAGGCGTAATACTGGAACGGAGTGTGATGGGGAACGTAATCCGTCTGCGTACCCACGATCGGAGAGGTTGACTGCCGGGCGCATTGGGTGCTGCCGTCCGGATTTACGATCGACAGGTTGAACCCTCCGGCAAACCAGCCCCAGGTGACGCCGGCTGCGTTGAGCAGGTCGCCTATGTTCCTGCCGCCCATCTGCACTGTGGATCCCTCCCCATTCGGCTCAGCTGGGCCGGAGCAGACATCGCCGTAAGGATCAGGGTCGCCGATCACCGTCCATCCGCCGTTTCCATCGCCGACAAGGGCCCCGGTGCCGCCGGTGATCTTCACGACACCATTGGTTTGGCCCGAGATCAGGTTGATCGCACCCACCGTGGAAGGACCAAAGTCGGTGCCATAGGAATTGTCGTTCAGGACGAAGTGTTGGGCGTAGTTCCACATGGCGGTAACCGTGTTGCCGTCAAAGTAGCCCATCACCTGGCCGTTGGTGAGAACCACGGCCGGCGGAGCGCTGGGTGGAGGACCAGCGGAGCCAGTATTCGCGGGGAACAGATCCATCAAGCCCGCATCGAAGGCCATCTGTTCGGCGGTGTAGCCATGATTCATATCCACCGTGTTCGCCTGCGAGCGATCGAAGCGGAAGGGATTGGCTGCGCCGGTGCCGTTGAGCGGGTTCAGATTCGGGTTCCGGTTCAACAAGCCGTTGCTCAAGCCGTTGACCGTCGGCGTATTGGGGAGGGCGTGAAACTGCGGCTCTCCCTTCGGGTTCAGCGCGTTCGGGTACACGCCGAAATAATGGTCGAAGGAGCGATTTTCCCCGAAAATAATCACAATGTGTTTAATCGGCGTGGCAGTCTTGACATCGGCGGCATATGTCACAGGCTTTATTACCGGTCCAGCCACGAGGGAGGCGATAACACTTAGAAACAACCATTGACGCATAGATCCTCTTCCTTTCGAGTCGCGGTGAAAGAATTTCTCAGAGTGATGCTCCGGTGTGTGGAAGCTGACAGCAGAGCGTATGCTACGAAAGAAAGGTTACAGTAGGGTTACAGAACGATTAAAAAGGCACGACACTCGCGAGGGCTCAACCTCGATACCCCGCGCCAGCAGCGCATGGCAATCAATCTCGAAGCAAGGTTCGCGATTCGCGATCTCGCGACCGGCGTGAGGGTGCCGATTCGCCAGCACGCGAACCACAAATCTCACCTTGGACCGCGCCGCTTATCGGCGATCATAGTTGTCTATTCGAGAAGGTTTGATCTCTTGAGAAAGGTGAGCGGGCCGCCCTACCCTGGAATCGGCCCACTCGCATGGAGAGAATCACTCAGGCATCGCGCGGCAGTTAGCGATGCCCGCCGCCGTGGAAACCACCAGCGCCACCGCGGAAGGCCCCACCCACCGGCCCGTGCGGGGCGGCGCCATGGTAAGCGTATCCGCCGCGGCCGTAGGCTGGATAGCCAGGACGCCCGTAGAACCCGCGACCGTAACCCGGGCCGTACCAGCCACGGGCATACAAGCTCGGTCGATAGAAACCGGGTCCATAATAGCCGTGGTACCACGGACCAGCACCGATAAAGACGCCTCCCACGAACCATTGCGGACCGTAGTAGCCGTAGGGCGCGCAGGCGTAGGGATAATAGCCATAATAGCCATACGCGCACACCGGCGGAGGACCGACATATCCGGGGCCTACCGCGACCCCAAAGGCAACCCCTGCGTGAGCCGAAACCGCCGGCAGAATAAGGACACTCAATAAAGCCAGATGCCGTAAATATCGCATGTAGCCCCCCTTCAGACTCCCAATCCCACGGAACCTGAACGTAGCGCAAGGCTTTCAGAGCAACTCTGATCACCCGTACGCCTGCTTGTATGAACACCAAACCAGCACAAAAGTCGCGATTCGACCTGTCGCAAGATTGGCAAGGGTTCAATCGAGGATGGATGGTGCAGCGGGTGTCATCGCATGGAGGCGAGCCGTTGTGGCACGTGGATGAACCGAGCCCAGGGCGAGGTACGAATGGATACGCCAGCTGCGGACCGTTCCAATTCCCCGCTCCCTAATTCGCTAGCCGTGGTCCTGGTCGTGGTGGTGGCGCCAATTCCAGTAGTCTCTCTGCCGCTCGTCCGGGTTCAGCTTGGAGAACTCGCGATACTCATAGTGTCGCTCGTTGAGCCCCTGGCGATAATAGGCATCCTCGTCGGGAGTCCAAACGTGGTAATCGCTGTAGTATGGATCATACACGCGATAATAATGAGGGTGAGCGCACCCGGAGGTGATCACCGGCGCACAGAGCGCACGCAAGCAGCATTCGGGTGAAGAGTCTGTTCCCAAGGGTCATTCCACTTCCTCCGTACAGAGGCTGACCGCGAGCGCCCGGCGCAGTAACATAAAGTTACGTATGTGACATAAAATGTCACGGTTCTAGGAACGGCTCAGAACTTGACCAGGATGTCGAGGTCGATGAATGACTCGTCGCGGCGCAAATCGGGAAACCATACACGGCTGCCCTGCCCCCCGCAAGTGGCCTGCGCGGCGCCTAGCGTCAGCTGCATGGAGGAATTTCCATTGTTGCAGGCGAAGTATTCGGGATATCCGTTGTTCGTGTAAGGAACTCCGCCGGGACCGGGAGGGGTGATGCCTTCGTGGCCGGTCCAATAGGGAACGCTGGCGTGGCGATAGTCGTATTCCCAGCGGAAGGTGAGCCATTGGCGGGGCATGTAATCAAACGTGACCGAAGAATCCCAGGCCTTGAAGGGGTCGGAAGGATTTTCCGTAAAGTAGGGTGAGTTGATGGCTGCCGACGGGGCAGTTTCACCATTGATGGGCGGGATCAGGACAAGATAGCGTCCGGGATTGTTAATCCGCCCTCCGCCGAGCGTAACCGCGTATGTATCCCTCTTGAACCACGCTCGGTTGTAAATCATGAACCCGAGAAAGCTCTGCTTAGGGTTGATGCCCGGCCCAAAATAGTCCCCTCCAATCGAATTCCGGTCCTTGGTGTCACCGTGACAGCCCACGCCTTGTACATATAAGCCTGTCGATGTGGTTGTACTAGGACCGAATTCGCAACCCATATCGCCGGTCAGGGAAAACGCCATCTTGTCCAAGCGGTTTGCCGGTTTGTCGAAGTATTTAATCTCAATGCTGTCGTCAGTGTGGATGCGCTGCCGGTTCGGCACGTACAAATCGTCGTGTCCCAGGCCGTAATTGTTGGAGATGATGTTGACCCACGGCGCCGGGGTCCACTTGATTTGCCCACCCAATCCCTTCCTCGAATTGGCTGAGCCATACGATTGCCAGCCATTGATGAACCACGGTTCGATCTTTAGGTGTGGATTGGGGAATATCTGTATTCGCAATCCATTGAAAAACCAAGGTGTGTTGGAAGAAACATAGGATGGTTGATAGGCCCAGTTGTCGAAGTTGTAGTAGCTGAACAGGCCGATGTACGACATGAAAATTCCGGCGTCGATGTTGATTCCGTTCAGGGCATCGATATGGTAGCCGCCATAGGCCTCCGCCAGATAGCGATAAGCAGTGTCGAGATCCCACTGACCCTTGCCCGGGCTGGCGTCATTGCGTGGCGTTGTTTCCGAGTACATGCCGAACTGAGTCATGAGGCGGGCGCGAACATGGTCGAAGTGGAAGTCGCCGCCGACGCCCAGTTGCTCGAGCTGGATTTCATTGGCGCGAAACATCTCGCTCGACCCGCCGATGGAATTATCGACCGGCTTGTTGAAGTCATAGTTGTAGGTAACATCAGCCCGGATTTCGGGGGTGAAAAATTTCGAGTCAAAGGCTGTCTCCTTATTTCGGGGGTTACCATTCAGCCAGGTCCAGTCCCAATCCGAAAAAGGCGCGATCTTCTCTTTTTTTGCCGGAGGGGCGGCCAAGGACTGGGTCGGCGGAGGCGCCACCGTAGGCGCTGCAGCTGCCTGGGCTGGCACGAGCGTCTGCGGTGGTACGGTGCCTTTTGCGGAGGGCACCGCGACACTCGGTTGCTCGGTAGCCTCGTGCTTGCTCAACTCCCTTTCGAGGATCTCCACCCGCTTGGTCAAAGCCTCGAGTTGTCTCATGACCTCGGGCGGCACGGTTTGGCTTGGGCTACTCGCCTCCTGCCCGAGCAGGGGAAAGGCAACAACAAGCGCGCCGATTAAGGTGAGCGTGGCGCTCCTCGCTGGCTTGTGCTGGCTGGTGGTCTGAGGATTCATCGCAACCTCCTTTGTCTGCTTCCGCAGCGGCAACCACATTACACCTGCGTCATGCCTTCGCATAGTAAGAATGAAGATCTCCCGTTGCTAAACCTTGGCGCCTGTCTTGGAGACCTAACAACCCAGGGTTCTAAGGATGTCGAGAACAGCTTGAAGCGTTACCCAGCCTGCCATCGACCAGGGGCGGGCGATGTTTCTAAAATCGAGAACGCTCCTAATAATGATGACAAGGACGATTGCATACGGTCGCCGGGCCTCGATTTCCGCTCATCCCATCAAGCTGCGCGGGCCAGCTCCGATCAGCCGGACTTTACTCCGCCTTGGCCTGCTTCGATAGTGGAAACTGTCGATCCAGATCGAGGTTTAATTCGAGGATATTGACTCGTGGCTCTCCCAGGAATCCCCACTGGCGACCCTCCGTGTGTTTGGCCACCAACTGCCGCAGTTGCTCCTCGCTGATTCCGCGTGCCTTCGCCACCCGCGGCCTCTGGAAGGCGGCCGATGCCGGCGTAATGTGGGGATCAAGACCGGAAGCCGAAGCAGTGACCAAATCAACAGGGACCGGAGTACCGGGGTTTTCGGCCTGGGCGGCGGCGGTGTCGTTCTTCACCCGATCGATGAGTTTCTGATTGGTGGGTCCCAATTGCGAACCATTCGAACTGGTCGCGTCATATCCGTTGCCTGCAATCGACAGGCGGGGGTGGAAATAGCCGGGCGCGGAGAAGGCCTGTCCAATGATGCGAGACCCGACGATTTTTCCGTTGACCTCGATGAGTTGCCCGTTCGCCTTCTCCCTGAACAGAACCTGGGCGATACCGGTCACGACCAGCGGATAAATGATCCCGAGCAGGATCGTGGTGGCAAGGGTCATCAGGATTGCGGTGACAAGATTTTTCTTCATGGTCGGCTCCTTCAGGCCAGGCCGATGCCGGTGATGAGCATATCGATCAGCTTGATCCCGACAAACGGGATGACGATGCCGCCTGCGCCGTAGATCCACAGATTGTTGCGCAGGAGCGCGGCGGCACCCATGGGACGATACTTGACGCCACGCAGGGCCAGCGGGATCAAGGCAATGATAATGATCGCATTAAAGATGACTGCGGAAAGCACAGCCGATTCCGGGGTCTTGAGGCGCATGATGTTGAGCGCATTCAAGACGGGAAAGGTCCCGGCAAACATGGCCGGGATGATCGCGAAGTATTTGGCCACGTCGTTGGCAATCGAAAAGGTGGTCAACGATCCGCGCGTCATCAGCAATTGCTTGCCGATGCGAACCACCTCAATCAGCTTCGTAGGATTCGAGTCCAGATCCACCATGTTGCCGGCTTCCTTGGCAGCCTGCGTCCCGGTGTTCATGGCCACGCCCACATCGGCCTGGGCGAGCGCCGGCGCATCATTGGTGCCGTCGCCGGTCATGGCCACCAGCTTGCCGTCGGCCTGCTCCTTTTTGATCAAGTCCATCTTGTCCTTGGGAGTGGCCTGGGCCAGAAAGTCATCGACTCCGGCTTCGCGCGCGATCGCGGCCGCCGTGAGCGGGTTATCCCCGGTGATCATGACCGTCTTGATGCCCATGGCCCGCAATTGGTCGAAGCGTTCGCGGATTCCACCTTTGACAACATCCTTCAGTTCGATCACCCCCAGCGCGCCGCGGCTTTTCTCCGCCACCACCAGAGGCGTGCCTCCCGAACGTGCGATCTGTTCCACAGCGGCCTTAACCTCGCCAGGGACGTCGCGACCATGCTGGAACAGGTAAGCTTGCACGGCGTCGGCCGCACCCTTGCGGATCTCGAATCCGTTCAGGTCGACACCGGACATGCGCGTTTGCGCCGTAAAGGGCACGAAGTGTGCCTCATGGGAGGAAAGTTCACGCCCACGCAAGCCGTACTTTTCCTTGGCCAGGACAACGATGGAGCGCCCCTCCGGGGTCTCATCGGCCAGGGAGGACAGCTGGGCTGCGTCGGCGAGCTCCTGCTCGCCCACGCCCGGCGCAGGAATAAGGCGCGACGCCTGCCGATTGCCCAGGGTGATCGTACCGGTCTTGTCCAATAACAGCGTGTTCACATCTCCTGCTGCCTCAACCGCGCGGCCCGACATGGCAAGCACATTGTGCTGCACCAGACGGTCCATGCCGGCAATCCCGATGGCCGAAAGCAATCCTCCGATGGTCGTGGGAATGAGGCAAACCAGCAGGGAGACCAGAACGAAAACCGTCTGTGGCGAACCGGAGTAGATGGCAAAGGGCTGCAAGGTGACCACGGCCAGCAGGAAGATGATGGTCAGGCCCGCCAGCAGAATGTTCAGTGCGATTTCATTCGGAGTCTTCTGTCGCTCCGCACCTTCCACCAGGGCGATCATGCGGTCGAGAAAGGTCTCCCCCGGGTTTGAGGTAATTCTCACTTTGATCTGGTCGGAGAGGACGCGCGTACCCCCGGTCACCGCCGAACGGTCCCCTCCGGCCTCGCGAATCACCGGGGCGGATTCGCCGGTAATGCAGGACTCATCGACCGAGGCGACACCTTCGACGATCTCGCCATCGGAAGGAACGAACTCGCCCGCGGATACGAAAACCAAATCGCCCGCCCGCAACTTCGAGCTCGGCACTTTCTCCACCTTGCCGTCGCCTTCGCTCAGCCGATTGGCAATGGTTTCTGACCGCGCCTTGCGCAACGTGTCGGCCTGGGCCTTGCCGCGTCCTTCCGCCATGGCCTCGGCAAAGTTCGCAAACAGCACGGTGAACCACAGCCACAGCGTGATTTGCAGGTTAAAGCTAAATTCCGGTCCCCTTTTGAAAAGCAGCACGGTGGTAATGACGCTGCCGATCTCGACCACAAACATGACCGGGTTGCCCATCATGGTGCGCGGATTGAGCTTGAGAGCTGCGTCCAACACGGCGCGCCGCACAATCTTCCATTCCCAAATCGCTCTTGTCTTCTTTGCCATACAGGCTCCTCAGAACGTCTTGCCCGCCGCGAGCAGCAGGTGCTCGAGGATGGGACCGAGACTGAGCGCCGGAAAAAACGTCAGCGCTCCCACGATCAAAATCACGCTGATCAGAAGCACGGTAAAAAGCGGTGTGGTCACGGGAAACGTGCCGAGAGAAGGTGGAACATACTTCTTTCCCGCAAGGTTTCCGGCGATGGCCAGCATTGGGATGATCATCCAGAAGCGCCCGATCAACATGGTCAGACCGCCGGAGAAGTTGTACCAAAGGGTGTTCCCATTCAGCCCGGCAAAGGCAGAACCGTTGTTGCCGGCTTGCGAGGTGAAGGCGTAGATGATCTCGGTCAAGCCGTGGGGCCCGGGATTCAAGATGCTCGATGTGCCGAAGGGCTTGACCGCGGAAAGCCCGGACAGGGTGAGGATCACCAGGGGAAAGATCAAGGCGACCAACATGGCCATTTTGACGTCATACGCCTCAATCTTCTTTCCCAAGTACTCCGGCGTGCGACCGACCATGAGCCCGGCGATGAACACCGCCAAAACCACGTAGATCAGCATTCCGTACATGCCGGCGCCCACCCCGCCAAAGATCACCTCGCTCAGCATGATGTTGACGAGCGGGATCATGCCACCGAGGGGCGTGAAGGAGTCATGCCAGCCGTTGATGGCGCCACAACTCGCAGCCGTGGTTACCGTGGCAAAAAGGGCGGAATTGGCGATTCCAAAACGAACCTCCTTGCCCTCCATGTTGCCCCCGGACTGGAGCGCACTCACGCGCTGATCGGCACCGGCCAAAAGCGGGTTTCCGCGAGACTCCGCCCAGTAGGTCACCGTCACTCCGGCGAGAAACAAAATCGCCATGGCAGCCCAAACCGCCCAGCCATGCGCCTGGGAACCGGTCATGCGGCCGAGGGTGTAGGTGAGACCCGCCGATACGGCGAAAATGGCGAACAGTTCGATGAGGTTGGACAGCGGAGTCGGGTTCTCGTAGGGATGGGCGCTATTCGCGTTGAAAAATCCGCCGCCATTGGTTCCCCATTCTTTGATAATCTCCTGCGATGCCACCGGCCCCTGGGCGATAGTCTGCTCGGCCACCGTCGCCATGAGGGGTTTGCCGTCGGGCCCGAGCACGGGGTTACCGTCCGGGCCGAGCTTTGGCGCCTGCATCGGCTCGAGCAGGGAAGCTCGGTCGTAAGCTCGGAGATTCTGCACCACGCCTTGCGAAACCAGGAGCAAGGATCCGACCACACAGAAGGGCAAGAGCACCCAGAGACAACTGCGCACCAGGTCCACCCAGAAGTTGCCGATGGTCTTGGTCTGACGGCGAGCGATGCCGCGAATGAATGCGATGGCGAGCGCGATTCCGGTCCCAGCGGAAACGAAGTTGTGATACGCCAGCCCCGCCATCTGCGTGAAATAGCTCATCGTCGCTTCCCCGAAATAGTTCTGCCAGTTCGTGTTCGTGGTAAAGGACGCGGCGGTATTGAAGGCCATAGCAGCCGGACTGACTGCTCCAAATTTCTGCGGATTCAAGGGCAGCCAGCCCTGGACGCGCTCG
>JASHSL010000204.1 GCA_030040855.1 Terriglobales bacterium | reverse complement strand
GCTGCTGACCGCCTGACAAGCTGGCCCCGGACTTCTTTTTCAGCGAATCTTTCACTTCGTCCCACAGCGCCGAAAGCCTCAGGGAGCGCTCGACAATCTCAACCACCCGTTTGCGGTCCCGGAAACCGTTCAACTTCAATCCCGCGGCTACATTGTCATAGATCGACATCGTCGGGAATGGATTCGGCTTTTGAAACACCATGCCGATCCTACGGCGGACCTGCACCGCCGCAGTTCCATTGTAGATGTCCAAATCCCCGATGCGAACTTTGCCCTCCGCCCGGGCGTCAGGAATGGTCTCATGCATGCGGTTGAGACAGCGCACGAAGGTGGACTTACCGCAACCGGAGGGGCCAATGATGGCCGTGGCATGATTGGCCGGAATATCCATGCTGATGTCGTGCAGAGCCTGGTTCTTGCCAAACCAAGCGTTCAGTTGCTCGACTTTGATGCCCACGCCCATGCTCAACTGCTTCCCTTCAGCATTCCCCGACTGGCCGCCATGCGCAGCGCGCTGACCGCAATCACGATCAAAACGATCAAAATGAGGGCCCCGGCCCAAGCCTGCCGGTGCCACTCATCAAACGGCGAGATTGCGTAGGTAAACACCTGCAAAGACAGGGCCGCGGTGGGCTGATTGATCTTCCAATTCCAGTACTGGTTGCCAAATGCCGTAAACAACAAGGGCGCGGTCTCCCCTGCCACTCGCGCAAATGCCAGCATAACACCGGTGATGACCCCGGAGGTGGCGGTACGCAGGGTAATCGAGAGTGTCGTTCGCCAACGCGATATCCCCAAACCGTAGGCGGCCTCTCGAATCGCCCGCGGCACGAGCAGCAGCATCTCTTCGGTGGCGCGCGTGATGGTGGGAATCATCATCATGCCCAAGGCGAAGCCTCCGGCCAGCGCGGAAAAATGCCCTTGCGCGAGGACGACGATTCCATAGGCCACGATCCCGACCACAATCGAAGGCACCCCATTCAAGACGTCGGCCGTAAAGCGGACCAGATCTCCCATGCGATTGCGAGCGTATTCCGCCAGATAAATTCCCGCTCCGATTCCAATCGGGACGCCCATCGCGCTGGCGATCAGCAAAATCAAGGCAGAACCGGCAATCGCATTGGCCATGCCGCCGCCTGGCTCGCCGACGGGCTTCGGGATCTGGGTCAGGAATGCCCAATTCAGCGAACCCACTCCTTTATACACCAGATAGGCGAAGATGGCGGTCAAAGGAACTAATACCAGGAGAACCGCCATGGCCGCAGCCAGCGTTACCACATGGTTCATCATGCGCCGGCGGAAACTGACTCGAATCGGCCCAGACTCGGAGGAACTAGGCATGACCCCTCGCAGGCATTCCACGCGTCACCGACCAAACCAGAACCTGCGCCAGAATGTTTACGATGATGGTCACGAGAAACAAGGCCAACCCTACTTGCACCAAAGCGCTGAGGTAGGTATCGGTGGCCGCTTCGCTAAACTCATTGGCGATTACGCTAGCCATGGTATATCCGGGCGCGAACAGGGACGCGGCAATCTCGGGGCGGTTGCCGATCACCATCGTGACTGCCATGGTTTCGCCGAGCGCCCGACCCAGTCCCAAGATAACCGCCCCCAAAATGCCGGCCCGGGCATTGCGCAAAACGCCGATACGAATCATCTCCCAACGAGTCGCGCCCAAGGCCAGGACCGCTTCCCTTTGCTGCTGGGGAACGGCCATCATCACCTCGCGCGCGATCGAGGAAATGATGGGTACGACCATAATGGCCAGAATCATTCCGGCCGCCAGCATTCCGATCCCATAGGGCGCGCCGGTAAAGAGTCCGGTCCAACCGAAATAGCGCGCCAGCCAGGGTTCGATGTACTCTCGCAACAGGGGTACGAGCACAAAGATTGCCCACAGGCCATAGATCACGCTGGGAATCGCTGCCAGGAGTTCGGTGGCGAAGGCAAGCGCCTCCTGCAAGCCCCGCGGACACATCTCGGTGATAAACATGGCGACGCCAAGAGCCAGGGGCACGGCCAAAAAGAGCGCGAGCAGCGAAGAAACGATCGTTCCGTACACAAACGGCCAGGCGCCGAAGTGTTCGTTGACCGGATCCCATTCGCTGGCAAAGAAGAACCTCCACCCGAAGGCCTTCCAGGACAGTTGCGATCGCGTCGTCAGTTCGTAGATGATGACGCCGACCAAGGCCAGTACGCAAAGCGCACAAGCCAGCATGGCCAGATGAAATAATCCGTCCCAAATGCGCGGATTTCCGGCTTTCAGTAAAGCCTGGCTTCGGCTTGACGCTTCGGAGGCAATCCCTGATTTTACAACAGGTTGCGGTCCAGGCGAGCGAGGCGCTCCCAGCGCTCGGTTTGACATTACTTGGAACCTAGCAGAATCTTGTTACAGCAATGTTAAAATACCCGCCTTGCTCTCGGCTGGCAGTCGAGCAGCGCAGCCGCTGGCTGTCGTAAGGAGAAGATTCCAACCGTCCGAATCGTGGTTGTTTTCGCAGCTTGCTATGCCGATCGACAGAAAACTCAGCCGTTTGATCCTGGAGAGACTCGAGCGTGAGTTACCAAAGCTCGGACGAAGACCAGCTCCGGAGCGGGTTCATAAGTTCCGCACCAATAGCCGCCGGGCGGAAGCCCTGTTGAGTGAGGTCGGGTTCGGCCATCTCGGAAACGACGCCAAACTGCTGAAGCTCTTGGCGCGTCTGCGCAAGAAGGCCGGACGTGTGCGTGATCTAGACGTTGAGATTGCCGCCTTGCGTTCTCTCCGGGCCCCCCAGGCAAATGAGCAGAAATCTCAGCTCATGAAAGCGCTCATTGCCGATCGTGCGAAACGCGAACGGAAGCTCGTCCAAGCCTCGGATCGGGCCACCATCGCTGAGATCCGCAAACGGCTACGGCGCCGCGCCAAGGACCTCAACCGTCCGGTCCACCGTGATCCCCTAGCCCTCGCCTTTCGCAAGCTGAGGAAATTAAGTCGGAATGGAGCGCCCGTTACCGAGCAAACCCTGCACGAGTACAGGGTCATCGGCAAGCGCGCGCGTTACATCGCCGAGCTTGCCTCCGACGACCCCCGAGCCCAGCGCGTCGTCGAGCAGCTGAAGCATATGCAGGATGTCATTGGCGATTGGCACGATTGGCTCAAACTCAGCGAAAGGGCCGAGAACATTCTGCGCGATGTTCGGCACTCGGCGTTAGTCGCCTTGTTGCGAAACGTCACCCAGGCTAAGTTTCACCAAAGTCTCGACGTGGTGCGGGAGATGGAGACGACTTTCTCGATCGACCCTTTTCCCGTGCCGCCCGCCCGAAGCCGAAGCCGCCTAAAGAAGAGTGGAGGGCAGGACACGGCGGCGTAGCCAAGATCCTGGAAAGCGGGAATCAGGACTGCGTCGGCCTGCTAGGGCGATGCTGACGTTCGGAGCACTCATCTCCTGCACGCGATTTGTCGCTTGCGACCTGGCAGGTCGCGAAATTGCATGCCCCCCACGAGACCGAGTTCTCAGTGACAACTCGATGCTCCCCCTCGCAAGGGTTCGACCACTCCGACGGTAAGGTGTGCCTGCGATCTGGCGCGGGGCTGCAAGGTGGTGATGGGGGAGAGGATCGTAGGAGGATTGAAGCGACCAAGCGGAAGCTGCTATGCTACCAGCGTTCTTGGCCTAATCTTTCGTCCCGAGCCCGGCAAACGCCGTTCCTCGTTGGCCCACTATACTGGCAGTGGTTCCGCGCCGATCGATGCTGGTTAGACTCACCCTAGTAATGAGAGGGCCCGACCTACTCCTCCGGTCGCTGCTTCGGCTGGCAAGCCAGCCTCTGGTTTGGGCAGCTTTAGGTGTTGTGGTTGGCCCCTATTTGTTTTATCGCGGCTTCCGCTTTCTGCAGCGCAAGCGTCTCATCCTAGACATTCCTCCCTCCACGATCCGGGCGGCAGCAGTTGGTGCGGTCGAAATTCGCGGAAGGGCGGTTGGTCCTTACGCCCTGGTTTCTCCGCTGGCTCTCAGAGATTGTCTGTATTACCGGCTGATGGTGCGTGTCTCTGAAAACAACAAGCGCCGCCTGCTCATCGATGAGGTCTGCGCCCCACTGTTTGTTGACGATGGCACTGGAGAGCTGATGATTTATCCCGCCGGCGCGGAGATGCAGCTGGCCAGCACGGGAGGGGAGGGCGGGATTTATCTTGACCATGTTCTCTCCCGGCACGGTTTCAGCCGAGGAGATTTGCTGACTGCAGAAGAGTATTGCATTGCGCCCGAGGAAGAAATTTTTGTTCTGGGCACATTGTGCGAAAATCCCTGGGCCACAGAAAGGGCAGACGCCAGTTCATTGTCGCGAATCGGCCCAGGATTTGTCAGCTTCGATGAGGCCGATTTGCTGCGCCGGGAAGCCTTCCCGAGTTTGGACCCGAAGTTGCCCTCCGGGGCGGCTCAGACGCGCCAGTTCAACTTGTACCCGCGCACCATCCTAATGCAGGGGCAGAACCCATTTGTGATTTCCACCCGCAGCCAGCGTGAAGTCGTATCCCAGCTCGCGTGGAAATCCTTCCTGTTGCTTTGGGGTGCTCCCCTTTGGAGCTTGTGGGGCCTGTGGCGAATTCTCAAGCAGCTGGAAATTTGGCGAGTACTGGCTGGCAAGGCAAACTAGCCGAGCCCTTGGCGAGGAGCGCAAAGGGTGCTTTCAGCTACGCGGTACCGGATCGCTGGTCCGGTTTAGACCCCGCCATCTTTCTGTCTTCGTCTGACACCTTGAAAAAATCTCGCGGCTTCAGGCCGATCAGCATGGCCACCAAAACCTCGGGCACCTGGTCCAGGCGGGTGTTATAGGTATTGACCTCGTCGTTGAACAGTTCACGACGATCGGCGATGCGCTCTTCCAGCTCAGAAATCCTCATCTGCAAACGCAGGAAATTTTGGTTGGCCTTCAACCGGGGATAATTTTCCGCCACGGCAAACAGTCCGCGCAGTGCGCTCGTCAGCATCCAATCGGCCTGGGCCTTCTGGCCAATGCTGCTAGCGCTGATCGAGGCGGTGCGGGCACGCGTGACCGCCTCGAGCGTCTGGCGCTCATGCTGCATGTAGCCTCGTACCGTCTCCACCAGATTGGGGATCTCGTCGTGACGCTGCTTGAGCAAGACGTCGATGTTCGCCCAGGCGCGGTCGTTGTCATTGCGCAAGCGCACCAGACTGTTGTACAGGATGATCGCATACACCAGAATTCCCGCGAATACAAAGGAGCCGGCCGCAGCGGCAACGATGGCGTTAGGGTTCACCTTGCCTCCTTGCTGTCAAAAGGCGCCAAAACGCCGAGACAAAATGCAGCCTTGGGCTGCCCGACCCGTTTGTCCCAAATTCTAACCGAGCCACGCTGCTCCTAGGCACGAACATCTCGGGGGAGGAACGGAAGAGTCTTCCGTCCCCGACCAGCTACGCCGAGGGGGCGACCACGCAAGCCAACCATTGCGGCGAAGGCCACAATCCATGAAATCGCTCCGCTGTTTCGACGGTCACTCCTACCTCGGTACAATGAAGCCCTCAATCCCCGGAGGAGCGAAACAGACCCAATGCTGGTTATACGTGAAGCGACCGCCCGCGATGCGCCAACCCTCACCGCCATGATTCGCGAACTTGCCGAGTTTGAGCATGAACTAGATCAGGTCGACATCACCGACGAGGATCTGCTCCGCGACGGTTTTCGCTCGAACCCGTGTTTCCGGGCCTTGATTGCTGACTGGGACGGGCAGACAGCAGCCTATGCCCTGTACTTTTTCACCTACTCCACCTGGGCTGGGCGTCCCAGTCTATTTGTAGAGGACCTCTTCGTTCGACCCGATTTTCGGCGCAGGGGGATTGGGAAGGCACTGCTGCGGCGCATGGCGGCGATTGCCAACGAGCACAATTGTTACGGCATGCGCTGGGAGGTGCTGAATTGGAACACCCCGGCGATTGATTTTTATCGTTCCCTTGGAGCCAAACTGCAAATCGAGTGGTTTCCAGTGCTCTTTATGGGGGATCGTTTCCTGACGTTTGCGCGTGAGGACGATCAGAGAGGGAGCCAGGGTTGAGATCAGTTTACCCTCAAATCCGCTGGACCGGGCAGTGGCGTCTTTGGCTAGCGTCCTCTTACTGCTCTGGTCTGTTCGGACCGTATCGAAGCATCATAGCGCTCCGCAAAAGCGAAGGTCGGGCGTAAACTAACCCTTCGATGCCGACCCTTGCCGCGGTAGATATCGGATCAAACTCGGTTCGTTTGAAGATTGCTCGCCTCAGTCGCCACCGCTTGTTGGCCATCCACGAAGACCGCGAAGTTACGCGCTTGGGCGAATCGGTATTCCGCAGCGGCTTTCTTTCGCCCAACGCCATCGCGTACACGGTGAAGGTTCTGCGGCGTTTTCACCGCGCGGCCGAGAACATCGGAGTCGACTCTGTCCGTGTCGTCGCCACCAGCGCCTTGCGCGACGCGGGCAACTCGCACGCCTTTGTGGAGTGGGTCCGTTCCGCTACCGGCTGGAACCTGGAAATCATCTCCGGACTCGAGGAAGCCCGGCTGATCCACCTCGGCGTCATCTCGACCCTGCGGGTCAATGCCTCGCCGGTGCTGCTTATCGACCTGGGGGGAGGCAGTTGCGAGCTCACCATTTCCGCCCAAGGTCATATCCGCAGCACCATCAGCTTGCCTCTCGGCGCGGTGCGTCTAACGAACGAATTCCTCCATCACGATCCGCCACGCAAATCGGAACTGCAGCAGATGCGAGGCTTCATCGCGCGGGAGATCGAAAGAACCGCCGACCGGATCAAGCGTTCCCGACCCAAGGTTGTGATCGCCATCTCGGGCACGGCAGAGTCTTTGGCCGCCGTCTGCCACGGTCTCTACCAAACCAAAGGCGGGCGCGCGCGGGCCGTTTCCCATGCCCAGATGAGCCGCATCGCGAAGCTCCTGACGCGCCTACCTCTGGAAGGGCGGCGGAGACTCTCGGGCGTCGGTCCACGGCGAGCCGAGATCATCGTGGCCGGAGCGGCCGCCTACGCCGCCTTGCTCGAACGTTGTCAGTTGCCGGGATTCCGCACTTCCTCTCTCGGCTTGCGCGACGGCTTGTTGGCACAGATGGCTGCCGAATACGACCGCAGCACCCGATCGGGCAGGCAAATCGAATCGGAGCGCTGGGACTCCATTCTCAACGCGGTCGAGCACTATCGCGTCGACATGGAACACGCTTTGGAGGTACGCCAGTCCGCCATGCGACTCTTCTCGGCGCTGCGGCCGATTCATGGTCTGCCGCAAGAATATGCCGAGTGGCTTTCGGCAGCCGCCATGCTCTATGAGGTCGGCGACTACGTAAGCCGGAATGGACGGCATCGCCACACCCATTACATTATTTCGCATTCCGACATCCTGGGTTACACGCCCGCGCAACGAAGTATTATCGCCGCCATCGCCCGCTATCTTGGCAAGTCCCGGCCCAGCCCGAACGATGCGGCCATGAAAATACTCTCCAGCGCCGACCAGAAATGGATACCCAAGGCGTCGCTGCTGTTGCGCTTGGCCCGCGCGCTGAACCTGAGCCGGAGTCGGGCGATTCAAGATGTGCGCATCCGTCATCGCGATGGCGAAGTCCAATTCATCCTTGTAACCCAAGGCCGCAGGGCCGCAGATCTGGAATTGTGGGCGGTCGAGAAGGAGAAGGGCTATTTTCGGGAGGTTTTTGGACGAGAACTTTCGGCAGCGGCCGCCCCGTAGAGCGCACGGATCACCTTCGGAGTCAGGCACCATTGCAGCACGACCGAGTTGCGTTCGATTTCCACCTTCGCCACCCCCGCTTTTTTTAGATCGGCGCCCACCTGGCATCCCGTCTCGCTGATGATCTGCCCCAGGAATTCGCTCAAGTTCGGATTATGACCCACGACCATGATGGCTTCCTGTTTCGCGTATTGGTCCAACATGCGGCGGAAATCGGCAAAAACGGCGCCCGGCCGGAGCGCGTCCTCGAACAGCAGCTTACCTTCGTAGCTGAGCTCGTTGCCCACGAGCGACGCGGTTTGCGCAGCCCGCTTCAGTGGGCTCGAAATAATCGTGTCCACTTGCACGTCCAAGGCAGCGAGCGCGCGGCCCACCAGTCCGCACTGCTCAATGCCATCTTCGTCGAGGGCTCGCTTCTCGTCCCGCTTGGGATTGCTAAGTCCCTTCCCAGCATTCGCGTGGCGAAGAAAGTAAATGGTCATGAGGGTAGTTTATCGTTCCTTTCCTATTGCCAATCTTCTCGTTCGCACCGCCGAAGCGGTAGGAATCGCTTCGGGTGTAGTCTTGCCTTCCGCCAGGCTCACGAGAAATTCCTGAGCATTGAAGGCCGTCATGGTCGAAGGCCTCCGCCGGCCCAGCGCTCGCCAGGCACGGATATAACTCCCGTCTTTTTGCAGGAAGCGGGTCTTCGCCTTATCCGCCAAATAGGCGTCCAGGATCTCCCGCCGCACGCGCTGCCGAAGCAGTGGATCGTTG
>JASHSL010000203.1 GCA_030040855.1 Terriglobales bacterium | reverse complement strand
CCGAGTTGTGACGAGCCCCTCCGCGAAGTCGTATCTTCAGCAAATACCGGTGGCTGGCCCCGGGCCGCTCGCCTTCAGCTGAATGCCAAGTCCTCGCAGCAGCGCCAGAGTACACTCGCATGTTACCGAACCACTGCGGACGACTACCGCAGGGCACGCGCTCGCCAGCATCGATAGAGAGTGGATCCCAGACGGTGCTCTGATTCTGAAAAGCAGCCGGGTTCGAGGCCAATGCCGGGCTCTCTGTTTCCTCGATTTCGGACCCTAATCGATTTTCCCTACGCCGGCAGAAAAATTGGCCAAACTGTCATCGCCGCGCACTGCGTTTACCAGTACATGCGTTTCCCGGCTCGGTTTGGCCTTAGCTAATTATGTCCTTTCCGATTGCCGCGGCGTTAACTCGTTAGTGCCTATCTTTCGGTGCAGGGCATTCACAAGGGCATGTTTTGGGCTTGGAGATTGCCATGCTACTCGCTCGTCGAGGAGAGCACTGCCAGCCCGCGCCCCCTTGACGACGTGTTGTTCCTGCTCGGAGAGGAGAACGGCAAGGAGCGCGCTTGCCAGTATCACATTTCTAAATCAATCGCTTGCCCGCAATCTAGCGGGCACGGAAGCGCCTGACCACATATCGCGAAAAAGCCTGTCCGTGGGCCACCCGTCAGCGCAGGGGAGCAGGCCCGTCAGGGAGATGACGCATGCCTTCCTTCAGAGCTGCGGTGATCAGATTCAGGAAATCGAGCGCCTGCGATCGATCGAAAGGCAAGCGTCCGGCGATCGCAAGCTTTGCGAAACCGTGCACCGACGACCATGCAATGATCGCGAAAGTACGAGGGTCTCGTGGAGGCAGGCCGCCTTCCGCCTGCATCGCGATGATGCAATCAAGCAGGGTTTGAAAGGCGCGGTCTCCCGCCCGCTTCGATTCCGGACTGATCTTCTCCGGCTCGGTCAAATCAAACATCACGCGCAGGTGTTGGGGCCAGCGCAAAGAAAACTCCACATAGCCACGGCCGCACAGCCGTAGACGATCTTCGGCATTACGGCCATCGGACATGGCTCGGTGCATAAGGGCGGTGAGCCGCTCAAACCCCTGCGCAGCAATAGCAGAAAGCAGATCACTCTTATCTTGGAAGTGGCGGTAGGGCGCGTTGTGCGAGACACCGGTGCGACGTGCCACCTCTCGCAGGGTGAAGGCCTCGGGGCCAACCTCGGCGATCAGACGAACCGCGGTCTTGAGCAGGTCCTGTTTCAGGTGCTCGTGATGGTAAGAGGATTTTGGCTGCACCCCACGTTTATAGCAGAGAATGTTGACACTGACAACATTAGAGCGTAAAGTCATGGAGTTCATCAGCCGGGACCAGTCGGGAAGGTGGTAGGCCATGCTCCCCTACAAGCAACTGAGAGAGGAACGCTGGGACGCCCTCGTGGTTGGCTCGGGAATTGGCGGACTGACCGCAGCCGCCCTGCTGGCCAAGGAAGCGGGAAAGAAAGTATTGGTTCTCGAGCGGCACTACACGGCGGGAGGGTATACCCATAGTTTCGACCGTCCCGGCTATTCTTGGGATGTCGGTGTTCACTACATCGGGGAGTGTGAAGCCTCTGGCTCGCCGGTGCGCGCGGCGTTCGATTATCTGAGCGATCGGCAATTACAGTGGCACCCGCTGCCGGAGGTGTACGACCGGACGACGATCGCTGGAAGCACGTTCGACTTCCCCAGCGGGAAAGCTAGGCTGCGTGACCAATTGCTGAGCTACTTCCCGCGAGAAAAGCCGGCGATCGATCGTTATTTCGAAGCCGTGACCGCCGTGCGCCGGGCGAGCGGCGCATATTTTGCCGAGAAGGCCGTCTCACGCGCCGCTTCTTGGATTCTGGGCGGAATGATGCGCGCGTGGTTCTTACGTTGGGCGAATCGAACCACGCTCGAGGTTTTACGGGAATTCACCAGCCATCAGGAGTTAATCGGAGTGCTTACGGCACAGTGGGCTGATTACGGACTCCCTCCGGGCGAGAGCAGCTTCGCAGCCCATGCCATCATCGCCGCCCATTACTTCGATGGCGCGAGCTATCCGGTGGGCGGCGCTTCGCGGATTGCCGAAACCATTGCGCCTGCCATTGAGCGATCTGGCGGCCAGATTGCAGTGAGCGCCGACGTGGTGGAGATTCTCGTCGAGAATCGAAAAGCTGTAGGCGTGCGCATGGCAGACGGGCGGAAGCTGTACGCACCCTTGATCATCAGCGATGCCGGAGTGCGGAATACGTTCGATCGTCTGGTGCGCGAACCCCAGCCGATCGGTGAAAGGTTGCGGAACATTCCCTCATCCATGACTTATCTGACGTTGTACGTTGGGGTGACCAAGAGCGCGGCTGAGCTGGGCCTGCGCGGCACCAACCTCTGGATCCACCCGTCGTTCGACCACGACATGAATGTCAAGCGTTTCTTGGAGAATCCATCCGCGGAATTTCCTGTGTTGTTCATTTCGTTTCCTTCAGCCAAGGACCCAGCCTTTGCGCAACGGCATCCCGGACACGCCACCATCGAAGTGGTCACGCTGGCCTCCTATGACTGGTTTGCGCGCTGGGAAGGTACACGCTGGAAGAAGCGGGGCGCTGAGTACGACGGATTGAAACAAGAGCTTGCCGCACGCCTGCAGAGTCAACTTGAAAAGCATGTCCCGGCGGTCCGGGGAAAGATCGGCTACGCGGAACTTTCGACCCCGCTGACCGCGCGACATTTCCTGAACTACGAACGCGGTGAAGCGTACGGGCTGGCGGCCACACCGGAACGCTTTCGCACGCGCGCGCTGACGCCGCGCACCTCCCTTCCGAACCTGTTTCTCACCGGTCAGGATGTTACCTCGCTTGGCGTGACTGGAGCTCTCTTCGGTGGAGTCGTCGCGGCCTCCGCAATCCTCGGCAAGAATCTTTTGGGCGTGGTGACCAAGAATCGAAGCAAGCGGACCCTCACGACCTGGGACGCAGCCCTTGCCCGGCCCGGGATGCGATCTTAATTCTCCGTTTTCCCTGGAACACGACCTGCCCGTTAGAGGGTCCGCGATGGTGGCGGAACCTTGACGACCTTCTATACTTCTCAGCGCGGCTCCCAACCGGTGCGGGAGAGGACGGGGGAAGGAACCATGGCAAAGGTCATCGCTAACCTGACGATGTCTCTGGACGGTTTCATCGCCGACCGACAGGGCGACGTGGGACCGCTCTTCGATTGGTACCGCGTCGGCCCGGTCACGACACCCTCGGCGGACAAGCGCTGGAGCTTTCACACCAGCGAGGCGAGTGCCCGGGAACTGCGCGCCTTTCTCGCGGCCATTGGGGCGCTGGTCTGCGGGCGCCGCGTCTTCGATTTCACAAAAGGGTGGGGCGGCCGACACCCTGCGGGGTGTCCGGTATTTGTCGTAACCCACAGCGTGCCGAAGGATTGGCCCCGCGCCGATGCCCCCTTCACCTTCATCACCGGGGGCGTAAAGCAGGCGGTAGAGGAGGCAAAGCAGGTGGCCGGCGACAAGATTGTGGCGGTCGCGACGCCATCGATCACCCAGCAGTGTCTCAATCTCGGCCTTCTTGACGAGATCCGAGTCGACCTGGTGCCGGTGTTGCTTGCGGACGGCATCCGCCTCTTCGAGAACTTGCAGGGCTCACCCATCATGCTCGACGACCCTGCGGTGACGGCTAGCACGCGCGTGACGCACTTGCAGTACCGAGTACGCAAGCGAGGCTCCAGCGAAGGGAAAACCTCAGCCGTCTAATCTCAGCACTCTCCTGTTAGATCGCCGCCTGGACAGGGCAACAGCTTGCCTCAACCGACCGGCAATTGTGCTGCGCCCCATCCCTTCCCTTTGGGAGGGCAAATGTCATTTGTCGCTGTAGTACCCGTCCCGCGCCTGCACGATCAAGTGTTTTTGCTTTACCGCTACTTGGATCTTGTGATAGCTGGAGTCATTCGTGCCCGCCGCCCGATCGGGCGTGTACCCAAGGTTGTACTGATTGCGCAGTTCGGTGGTGATCTGGGAGTAGATCTCGTCGATCGGTTGCTTTTTTGAAACCTCGAACATGCGTCCTCCGGTTTCTGTGGAGACGCGTTCGAGCACTTTCTTTCCGTCAGGGCGTTGCTCGGGATATCTCTGATGGCCACCCATGCCGCCTCGCCCGCCCCCAGGCCAACCGCCACCACCGGGAAAGCCGCCACCGTGTCCGTACGCCTCGTCATCTTTAAAGAGGATCGAGTATACGGCCGTGTTAGCGCGCTGAGCGGACTCGATGGCCGAGTTGAGACTCTCTTTGCTGCCCGTGTCAACGCCGTCGGTGAGAAGGACGAGCGCCTTACGGCCTTCCTGCTTCTGCATCAGCTCGTCCGAGGCCAGATAGACAGCGTCGTAGAGCATGGTGCCACCGCCGTGATGACCGCCGTGGTGGCCGGGGCCGGCACCTGGCCAGTTTCCACCACCGCCACCGCCGCCCCCGCCTCCGGTTGGTTGCGGAGTTTGGAGTAGCCCTAAAGCTTGTTCCAGCTTTTGGTGAGAAGAGGTCAGGTCCTGCAACAACTCCACCTCGCGATCGAAGTGAATGAGGAAAGCTTTGTCGCGATCCTCGCGAACCATTTGATCAAGAAAGCTGTGACTCGCGCTACGTTCCTGATCGAGGACGCGGCGCTGGCTCAAGCTGGTGTCCACGAGAAGGCCCAGCGTCAGCGGAAGATCGGTCTCACGGGTGAAGTAATGAATAGACTGCGGACGGCCATCTTCGGTGAGAATGAAGTCGTCTTTGTTGAGATCGTTGACGATTTTGCCGTTCTTGTCGCGCACGGTGGCCAGCACGTTGACGACTTTGACCTTGACGGAAATCGTGGCCGTGGGGTTGGAGGCTTCGGCGGCGGGGTCGGGCCTCTTCAGCGTCGGGCCATCCTGGGCAGCGGCGAGCGAGAGCAAGGCGAGAACGATGGGGTAGCGGTGTACTTTGGCCTGGCGCATAGGCACTGGTTTCCGGGCGTCCGCGGTGGCGCGCCGGACCGAGCGCGCGACAACGCGCACTTCGAGTGCTTAGCTTGAAAATTTAATGACGAATGAACTCTTCTCTACATAGGAACACACCCGTATCGGGTTGGTTGTGAGGTCTCAGGTAAAGATTTGTAAAGCGGAATCGGAACCCGTGGAGCCCATGAGCGGGCTCGAGGTGTAGCCCTGTTTCTAACAAGCTCGCCCTCTGGCGAGGTGGTCACGCTAACGCACCCTCAGACACCAAAAGGCCGCGCGCGTGAAACCCTGCGTGATTCTTCTCCGGGTCGCACTCGCTTCGGGCGGCAGGAACATCCACGTCAGAGCGCGTATGATTGCGGGGGGAGCATAGCTCTGTTCATCCCCTGACTTCGCCGGGAAAAATTTTCCCAGAGACTCCTTCGGCTTTTCGCGGAACTGATCGATCATCGAGACCTGGTGCACGCAGGATATCGTGCAGAAGGGTGCGCACGGCTTCACGCTCTCAAATTCGCGCTCCAGATCCTGTCGGGTGTACTTGCTGAGCGGAATGCCGGGAGCGCCGCGCTGCTGCGAACAGTAGTGCACAAGGCCGTCTTCGCAGATGTACAGGTACCGGCTGCCGGCGCGGCAACTCCAGTCGTTAGGCCTCCCCTGGATTAGGTTCCTGTGGAATTGGTTGTAGTAGGCAAACGTCGAGAAGGATTGGCCGGTCTCCTGTACGATTTCCTGGTAAATGCGAAGCTCGGCCTCGCCGAGCGGGCGCAGTTGGCCCTCGCCGTCATGCACAAGGCCTACGGTCGTAGCGAACCTGAGTTCACGGGCGCGGCGCGCTACGAGCGCGGCGTCTTCGGGACGCTCCGAGGTGCCGAGCACGGAATTGATGTTGACTTGAAACCTGGCGTGATCGGCAAGCCACTGCAGTTTCTTGTCGAGCACCTTCAGGCTCTTCATGGAAACCCTGTCGGGCTGGACGTTATCGATGCTGATTTGCAGGTGGTCGAGCCCGGCACGATTCAGTCGCTCGATGCGATCGGGGGTGAGCAGATATCCGTTGGTGATCAGGGTCGCAATGCCGCCGTGGCGGCGAATCCGGCGGATGATGGCATCGAGTTCGGGATGCAGCAGGGGCTCACCGCCGCTGATGGTAATCACGGTTGTGCCCAGCTCGGCGAGGCGGTCGATGCGCTGCAGCATGGCTTCGAGAGGGACGGGCTTGGAAACATCGTCGAACTCGTTGCAGTAGGTGCACGCCAGGTTGCAGCGCCGAATAGGAACGATATGCGCGACGATGGGATGATGCCGCGACTTCATGGCTTTGGCAACCACGCGTGCCTGCCGCAGCTGAAACCAAACCGCGTGCAGCTTCCGCCGCATGCGCACTGTATTCATGGCATTACTCGAAGGACCGACCCGCGCCGATGCTTGTGCCTTTCCATTTTATTCACTTCTTTGTGCCTCCACGAGGGATGAAGCAATTAGATGCAGAAAGTGAATATGAGGACCGCAATCGCTGCGGCCAGGAGCACATCGGCGGCATAGTGATATCCGCCGACGATGGTGGCGGCAGCGATGCTGAGGGCGATCCAAAGGAAGACTGCTCCCACCCAGGGTTCCAGGCGAAGAAGCACGAGCGCAGTGGCGACCGAGGAGGCCACGTGACCACTGGGGCAGGTTATGGCCTGGATGCTGGCGCGATCCAGAATCCCGCGATTCAGGTCGCCGATCCGGGTGGATGGAAGCTGGAACGTTTCGTATCCGGGCAACAGGCGCGGAGGCAAGGCGCGTACGAAGAGAGTGAGTCCGAAGCACACGTAGGTTGCTAACAAAACTACCAGCCAGTAGAAATCCATCTTGCTCCTCAGCCCGGTTGCGTAAAGCACGACGAGAGCCGCCGGCACCAGCGGATACACCATCATGTAAGCGAGCTGTAGGTAGGTGGAAAGTCCGCGGCTGATTCGGGTTCGGGCGGGCTGAATTCCGAGCCAGCGAAAGAACCTGCGGTCGAAATTGGCGAGGCGCACCTCCATGTCAGGGTCGGATGCGGTGAAGAACTGGCCGACTTGCCAGTAAGGCACGAGCATCAGTGCGGCCGGCAGCCAATCACGCAGGACGGAGGAAGTGAGCAGTGAGATCCAGTGCGCGCTGAATTGGGCCCCGGCAATGGCGGCGGTTGCCACGAGCGCGAGCACTGTTACCCGGACGCGGCGGGCACGCTCAAGGGGACGCAACCAAGCGGCCAAGGCCAGCAGACCGACGAAAACGACCTGAATCCATTCTCCGATGCGCAAAGCGAGATTCCCTTCGCTCGGTTTTGGTTTTCCATCGGGTATTTGGCAAAGTCGTAAGCCTAGCAACTGCTGACGCGGCCGTAAAGGTGGTTCCGGGATTCGCCGACTCGCAACTGGTGCGGACCATGACTCCAGCTTAGTGTAGAGCCATGTGAAGTTGTCCGACAGGGCAGACTGCAGCTGCGTCGGATAAGGTCCAAACTCCCATGTTCCAAAATGCAATCGATACATATTGGGATTTTGATTGGCCGTAGGCAGATGGATCCCGAGGTCAGCTCCCGTGATGGGGGCCTGGTTGTCGAGCTTGTCGCTGATAATGTTGATCCCAAAACGAAACTCATTGATCAGCGTGTTCGAGAAGGTATGAGTTTCAGTGACACTACCGAACCGGCTGTGGAGAGGAACGTTGAGCGGGAAATTCTGATTACGTCGTAAGCTATGGAAATCTGGGGGGAACGTATCTCAACCTGAACCGCTTGGACGAGGCCAAGGCCGTGTTGGATCAGGCGTTGCCACGCAAGCTAGATGGCGGGGCCGATCTGCTGCTGTCGATGCAATCCGACACCGAGGCTTACTACGGACGGATGAACAAGGCACGGGATTACTCTCGCCGAGCGGTGGACTCGGCCGTTTGTGCCGACTCCAAAGAAACTGCGGCTTTCTGGCAGGTCAATGCTCCGCCGCGGGAAGCGGAGTTGGGCAACCCCGCCTTGGCACGGCAAGGAGTCACGGCGGCTTTGATGCTGTCTCCGGGGCGGGATGTGAAGGTGGTTGCAGCCCTCACGCTAGCCCGCATCAGCGATCAGCCCCGAGCCAAGGCGCTGGTCGAGAAACTGGAGAAAGACTACCCGAGCAACACGATATTGAAGCTCCACTGGCTGCCAACCGTCAACGCCGCCATCGCACTCTAC
>JASHSL010000202.1 GCA_030040855.1 Terriglobales bacterium | reverse complement strand
AACGGTGGCGTTCCAGTCGAAGTTGGGCGGCGACTCGAAAAGCGGCTCGAGGCGACGTAAGGAACGTCATCGGCGGTTCTCGGTTCGTCGCCATCATGCACTACGGCAGGTTGTTTGCCGCAGATCTAGGGAGAGCGCCAGCCATAAGCTCGTCCGCCAGCGCCGTGGCATCGTAGATGTGGCGCAACGCCTCCTGAATGCCGCGGACGTCAACGCTCACGTTGCGTCCAACTTTGTCTTCTGGAAGTAAATGCTGCCTTTCCCTGCCCGCCCCAGGTGCGCAATCGCGAGCCAAGAGAGCAAAGACGAAAAGACCCGCGGCAGTAGATCGGGAACACATACCGACCGTCGCGGGGAGTGCTAGGTCCTTTTTGAAACGACGGTTAAGCTGCCACAGCAGTATCGCTGCCGTGATGTTCGGCATGGATCTGAGCCGCTTGTGCGGCATGATGGCTCGCATGATGAAGGTGACCTTGAGCCACGTGGGCGTGATGTGCAGCCTTCTCGTAATCTCCGCGTTCGTGATGGATGGCCGCTTGCTGATGGTGGTGCGCGGCTCTCTCGTGGTGATCTGCTGCGTGACGGTGATGTTCCGCCGCTTCCTTAGACATGTTGGTTTTCTCCTCGATGGCAATTGACGAAGGGGGGCCGCATTCGACCCACGAAGATGCTATCTCGGTCAGGTTACGGGAACATTAAAATCCACGAAAAGCCCGCCTCTCAGCCAGCGCCCAGCAAGTCCGAGCGAAGGCTCACCGCCCTCGGGCTTCACGCGCCGGCGACATCAGGATCTGGCACGCCCCGTCCCACCTCGAGCGGCGAGGCCGCAGGTCTTCGATCCCTGCGCCACCGCCGGGCCGACCATTTATCTCACCGACGCCTCAGGCTGGCTTGCCACTATCACCTTGGGCACCTACGCGGTCCATATCATTGGCTCAGAAGGCTTAGTACTCACCGACATCGGCTTTAATCCCAAAGACGGCCAGCTCTTGGGTGTTTCGTTCACCGCTTTCCACGGCTCAACCTTGCGACCGGCAAAGCCAGGTTGATCGGTCAACTGGGCATTTCCGACGCAAATGCGCTCGTCTTTGACGGACAAGGCGTAGGCTACACGGAAGGTGTCGACTCTTCCGAGCTCTACACCATCGACAGCAAGACCGGGCACGTGTCGCCGGTTGGATCGACCACGCCCTTCAAATCGGCCGGTGATTTGACCTTGTATAACAGCGGCCCTCGTGCTCTCAGGCTATGATCAGTCGAGTCTGAGCAGTACTACGCCCGACACGCTCGTGCTGCTCAATCCTAAGAGCGGAGAGCCCTTGGCGTATTCCGAGCTCGAGATCGCCAATCTCTTTGGGATTGTGGGCACCGGCAAGGACCTGCTCTTCGGCTTTGCCGGCACAAGCGTCTACGAATTGTTTCCTGGCAAGGAGAACATCGAGGATCGTGCGGTGCTGCTCAAGGACCTTTCGGGCAGAGGGCTCAGCCAGATCGCGCCGCCTATGACGGCTACTTCCTGTACTAAACTGGCATCCTTTCCGGATTCGACAGGAGTACGTCGATCAGGATCGCGCTTGCTCGGAACCTCGCCGACGTGCTCCATGGGAAATTGCCCGGTCTTTTCTTCGCATTGCTTCAAGCCGCGCCCGCTTCAACCGGGGCACCAAGAGAGATAACCTCATTCCGATGGGGAATGCCTATCATTTCAGAGGACAATCTTGGGATGTAACACATGGCAGCAAATCAGGTGGTGCTTTACTTCGAGAAGCAGGAGGACGCGGTGCTTTTTACTCTGGCTGCCAGCACGGTTATGTCCGCAGAAGGGCCGGTCCGCAGCAGCGACGCCGTGGTCAAACTTGCCGAGGAAATTTGTAAAGCCACTCGCATCACGGCTGAGGGTGCTCTGAACATAGGTGAAGGATGGCACAACTAAGATGATTCGAAAGGCTGCGCTGGGAGTAGGGGCACCCGCGCTACTGGTTTTGATGGCAGCGAATGCGTATCTGGCCGTCAACCATTTAGAACGGATGGACAGGATTGCGGCTCTCACCCTGGAGAGCTCCATGATCCAGGCGCACATTTCCAGTGTGCTGAAGGACTTGACCGATATGGAGACCGGTCAACGGGGATACCTGTTGACCGAGAACCCTGCGTACTTGCAGCCCTACACCGACGCCAAGGCCAGGATGGCAAGCGATTTTGCCGGTCTTCGTTCAGGTTTAGCGAATCGGTCCGAGCGCGAACGGTCGTTAGAATCACAGCTCGAGTCTGTGGCGAACTCCAAACAGGCTGAGATGGAGCACTCCATTACTTTGCGCCAACAGGGGTATCGCCACCGCGCCTTCAAACTCGTGGATTCAAATGAAGGCTTGGAGTACATGGATAGAGCTCGCGGGCTTCTGGCGATGCTCGCGGCGGCCGAGAACAACAACTTCGCCAGATTCGACCGAGAGAGGAATGTCAGTCTAAGTCAGGCTTTGCGAGACACCGTGGTTGCCAATGCATTGCTTCTGCTGCTGACGGCATGTCTGTTTACACTCGTGCGCTACCATGGGCGGGTGCTCGAGCGGGAAGCTGCCCGGAGCCGACAAGAGCTGGCCGTACGGGATTTGCAGCTCGAGAAACTGACCTCTGCCCTGTCCAACCAAGCTCGCTCCAATACCTCGCTGATCGAAGCAAACGCGCGCTTGCTGCTGCAACACTACGGAGGATTTCTACCCCGACAGGGCCACGAATACGCTGAGCAGATTCAGGAAGCTTCGGCACAAATGGAGCGACTACGACGAGATTTGGTGGGCAGCCCGGCCGCCGATAAAGATGAGCAGGCAGCTCTCGACTCGGTCGCCTAAGGTTCATCGGCAAGCACTGGCCGCTCTCGTTACGCTTTCTCCGCCATTTTCGCACTCCCGCCACAACCACAGAGATGGTTCTCAAACCGCTGCCGGATCTTGACGGCGCAATCCGGACTTGGTTGGCCTAGGAGCCTCGACTGCAACATCGCCCTGTTTACGGGTGAAGTCTGCTGGCCGGCGCAGTAGCCGAAGCATCCTTGCTAAGGAACGGGTTGGCGGCATCCGCCCAGGCTTGACGTCGGGGTTATCATTTCGGGAACGAAGTGTTATGGGGCTCGTCTCCTACCCAACATGTTCTCCAAAAGGCGAGCCTCACAAGAAAACCTAGTCCCATCCGGACAAAACCGACCGATGGGAGTTCCGCAGGTCATCGCGCCCGCCTGCCAGGCTGCCCGCGGCCAACCTCGCGTGTCCTACCCTTAGCTCTGCTGGTAAAGATTGCCTAACGCAGGGCGCCAGCCAGCTCGGCTTTTCGGACCTGTCGAGTTTCCTGGAGCAGGTGGAACTGCTGCTTTGGTCGACGACCATAACCTCCAACGTGCTGGCGGAACTGCGCGGGCCCAAGCTCGGGCTGAACACCGTGCGCAGTCTGCTCGAAGCCGGCGGGCGGCGAATCTGCATCAGCCTGGGAGGCGGGCTAGAAAGCTTGCCGCAGGAGCAGCAGATCAAGCGAACCATCGGCGAACAGTATCCCGACCACTTTCCGGGTGCCGTCCCGCTGCCGACCGGCGCCGACATTTGCCCAAACACCGCCCTGCCCGTCGAACCGTTTGGCCAAGGCAGTCGAAAGTTTCGACCTCCACTGACTTCTGGGGACGAATTTCCCCGAAGCTATGTCTGCTGACTTCTAGCGAAGATGTCAGTCCGGGGCTCGAAGCGAAAAAGCTCGCGGAAGCCCTGCAATGGATTCGCCGGCGTTTCCCCGGTTCGGCAGGCCCTGACCATGACTTGCCAGGCTTGGCTGGTTCCGCTTAACATTCACCAGCATTCCTGGTGGACGGACGAGAACGCAGACGGGGTCGGACTTCAAATCCCCCGGTAGCTGTGCTCCTGTCGTTCCCTAGCCCGCGGATGTGTCTGGTCCGAGCGGACAACGAACTTGATCACCGACTGCCACATTCACATCGCACCGATGGAAATGTTTCGTCCCGATGCCTTGGAATTGATTCGCAAGAAGCGGCCCAACTTCGACCAAATCCTGGAGTTCTGCCGTTCCCCGAAGTCCTTTCTTAAACACTTGGATGCGGTCGGCGTCGACCGGGCCGCGCTCATTAATTATGTGGCGCCCGACGTCATTGGCTTTACCGCGGGCGTCAATCAATACATTGCGGACTATACCAAGGAAAACCCCCGGCGCTTGATTTCCTGCGGCGGACTCCATCCGCGCCAGACGGCCAACATCCTCGCCGATGTCGACCAGATTCTGCGGCTGAAGATTCGCATGATCAAGATTCACCCTCCCCATCAGCTCTTATTTCCCAACGATTATCAGAACGGGGTGAAGGAGTTGGAGATTATTTACCGGGCGGCTGAGGCCAACGGCATCCCGGTGATGTTTCATACCGGAACCTCCATTTTTCACGGGGCGCGCAACCGCTATGGCGATCCCATTTACGTGGACGATGTGGCGGTCGACTTTCCCAAGATGAAGATCCTTTTGGCGCACGGCGGGCGTCCGCTATGGATGCACACCAGCTTCTTTCTACTGCGGCGCCATCCGAACGTGTTTCTCGACATCAGCGGTATTCCGCCGAAAGCCTTGCTCCAATATTTTCCCCGCCTGGAGGAGATCGCGGCCAAGACGCTATTTGGCACGGACTGGCCGGGACCCGGTGTTCCCGACATCAAGAAGAACCTCGACGATTTTCGAGCTTTGCCCCTGAGCGAAGAGATCAAGCAGCAGATTCTCAGCAAGACGGCGCTGAGTATTTGGCCGGCGTAGCCGGCGCTGCTTCATGCCGCATCCGCGTTTTCGACCAGCAAAGCAATCCCCTGTCCGCCGCCAATGCAGGCCGAGGAGATTCCGTAGCGTCCGCGCGAGCGCTTGAGCTCTCGCGCCAAGGTGATGGCCAGGCGAACCCCGGTCGCCGCCAAGGGATGGCCGATGGCGATCGCGCCGCCGTTGACGTTCACCTTGGAGTGATCCAGCTGCAAGGCGCGTTCGCAGGCCAGGGTTTGGGCGGCAAAGGCCTCATTGATCTCAAAACGGTCAATCTGATCGAGGCGCAAAGCGCCGGCTTCGAGCACGGCCTTGATGGCCGGAACCGGCCCGATTCCCATGACCTCCGGCGGCACCCCCACCACCGCTCCAGCAACCACCTTGGCGAGCGGGCTGCGGCCGTGTTCGCGCAGGAAATGGCCGGAAGAGACCAGGGTTGCGGCCGCGCCGTCCACGATGCCGGAGCTGTTGCCGGCGGTCTGCACTCCGCCAAACGAGGGAGGAAGCTTCGCCAGCACCTCGACCGGCGATGGACGAACATGGCTGTCCTGGCTGAAGGCTTCCACCTTTTTGGCCAGACGGATGCCACGGGGATGATATCCGGGAGCCTCGAATTGCTCGCTGACAACCGGAACAATTTCGTCGCTGAGAAAGCAGCTGTTCTGCGCGGCCACGGCGCGGTCGAAACTCTGGGCGGCAAATTGGTCCGCATCCTGACGGGATACTTTGAACTGCTGCGCTAAGGTTTCGGCGCTTCGACCCATGGTCACGTTGGGACAGGGATCGAGCAGCGCTTCCCAAAGGAAATCCTTGAATTCCACCTGGCCCATGCGGAAACCGCCGCGATGCGTGTAGGCCGCAACCGGATTCCTCGACATCGATTCCGTTCCCACCACCAGAGCGAGGGCCGCCCGGCCGAGCTCGATCGAGTCCGCGGCTTGTAGGATCGCCTCCATGCCGGTGCCGCAAACACGCTGCACCAGGTGGGCCGGCACTTCGAGGGGCACCCCGGAATAGAGGCCGATATGACGAGGAAGCATGTAGGCATCGAAGCTGGCTTGCGCCATGTTGCCCGCCACCACCGTGTCAATCGCGGCGGGGGATATGCCGGTCCGACGGAAGACCTCGCGTGCGACCTTGATGCCGAGATCAATCGGAGAAACCAGCCCCAAAACTGTGTTGTAGTCCGCAAAGGGCGTGCGGATCCCGTCGGCCAGCCAGATATCGTCGTACTCGGAACGTAATCCTTGGGCGCGCGTCATGTGGTGTTTCCCCTCAGAGGACAATCGATTGGCCCCAACTTAAGCAGCGGGCCTATCCTGAACCGATGCCGCGGCGCTCTTCGAGGTTGCGGAAACTTCCCGGGCGCGGGCTTGCGCCTTCGCCATGCCGTACCGCGCCAGGTGTTTCGTTCCCCAAGCCGACATCAGCGCAAGAATCGGTTTCAGGCTTTTGCCGTGCCGTGTCAAGGCGTATTCGACCTTGGGAGGAACGACGGCGTAAACCTTGCGTTGGAGCAAGCCATCGCCTTCCGGGTTCCCGCAAATGTTGGGTGAGCATCTTCTTGCTCATACCGGGAATGAGTTTACGCAGCTCGCCGAAGCGCCGGGTCCCGCCTTTGAGAAAATTCGAGGGCAGCCGAATCCTTCAGCCGCGATCGATGGGGTGACCAAAGGATGATGTCCTGCCTCTGGAAGACATTGAACAGCCTGGGATGAATTCCTGACCAGCTCATCCTCGTTCAAACTTTTCCTAACGCTCGGGGCAAAATTCACGCCACATTCACGCTATGGTCACCGGACAGTAACATGACTCAAGTTAGATAGACTGTCGTTTCCAGTCAACCTACAACACTGCTGCCGGTTCTTTTCGCGGCACAACCGGGTCAATTTTTGTGGTGGGCACCCAAGAGTACGCTTGCGTATGGGGTTCGAAATGCGCCAGCTGGTCTTTGTAGTGGATCACGATTCGAACGTTCGCCACTTGGCAAAAGAATGCTTGGAGAGAGAGGGTTACAGGGTGCGAACGTTTGTAAGCTTGGCTACGCTTGAGAGGTTCGAGGCCGGGCTACCGTCGCTCATTCTACTCGCGGTACACTCGGATGAGCTTGGTAGTCTCTCGTTTCGCGGGCGGCTCGGCGAAACCCAGGTTCGAGAGAAAATCCCGACCCTCTTTCTGCTCGACCATGTTGCCGCGAACGATCAGATCCTAGCGCTTGCCGATGATTGGATCCGCAAGCCGTTCGAGCCTCAGGAACTCCTGGCTCGCGTGCAGGCGGTCTTGCGCCGCTCGACCCCGCCGGCCACAGCAGCAGCGCCGGCCAATTCTTCGGGGTTGATCATTGATAGTTGGGGGATGAAGCTTTTTGTCCGAGGGGTGGAGGTGGCAACCACGGCACTCGAATTTCGTTTGATCGAATACTTGGCGAGACATCACAGCCAGGTATTTACGCGCGATCTCCTGCTCGATGCCGTGTGGGGCCAGATGCAATTCGTGTCTCCCCGTTCGGTCGATGCGTGCGTACGAAGGATCCGCGAAAAGATTGAACCGAACCGGGCCCATCCGACGTATCTGAAGACCGTCCGTGGAGTTGGATACCGGCTGGACACCGCCGTGATCTGGGACTCGCCGGTGAATCGTGGCTGCGGCTGCGTGGCTTGTCGGGGGGCCGGACAGCAGTCCACCACGAAGGCGGCGGAACTGCCGAGGAAGGAGGGGCGAGTTGAAAGCGCGCGGGAAGCGCTTCTTGCTCCGGTCCCCCGGCCGGCCAGGAACCGTCAAACCCGTCTCCTATTGCTGAAACAGGCAGATCACCAGGGGAGAATTGTTGACCGTATCTTGAGCGATCAGGAAAAGTGAGAAGTTCCCCTCGGGATTTCCTGCCACGGCTACGGCCGGCAACGTACAGGTGAGGGTCGGGCTACATACTCCGAGAGGATCCGGAATCTGAACCGAGGCGGTTTTGTACAGACCAGGCTCGGTGGGGTCTTCGCTGCCTAAATTCACGAGCATATCGTTGCTCAGCGCATTGACCGCATCGTTTTGGAAGGTTCCTCCACAGATGCCAGTTGGCGGCGTCGTCGTGCCGGACGGGCAGGTGGTATTCGCGAACTGCACCAGTTGGGTGGGGGCCAGACAAAAGGAGGTGCAGGTGGAAGGACTGGCCACGACCGCCGGTTCATAGAGAAAGCCGTAATAGTTGCCCTCGACCACCGAGTTGGTGTTGAGCGTGCCCGCGGGTTGAATGACGCCAACCGCCCCGAAATGAGCCGCGGAGGATTGCGGGGAGACCAGCTGCTCGGCGACAAAGAAACCCGAGGGCCCGACGGCAATCGTGGCCGGAGGACTCGAAGAGATGCCGACGACCGAGCTGTTGGCCTGGGCTCCACAGGTGCCTGCCGGCAAGGTGCCGGTCGTCGGACCGGAGGATGCGAGCCTGGCCTGCGCCAGATGAGAGAAATTCCAAGTATTGCCGCTGGTCGCAACTTCGAGGCTGCCGTAGGCCGGATCGCTCGTCGCGGCCCAGGTTGCGTCCGGCAAGGTGATGAATTGAAAGCTCACCGTGCCGTTGATCGTGAGACAGCTCCCTGGCACGAGCGCAGCCAAGGGTGTGAGGTTATCTCCTGGACGCAGCAGCAAGGCGCGGCCCGGAATCTCGAGCCCGTAGCCAAACTGCTCGAAGGGTGGGGAAACGTTGCTTTGCGCAAGATCAAGAAACCCGGTCGGGTTCTGGATGGAAAAAAAGCCGGCGATGGTGCCGCTGGCGGGGTTCGATAGATCGGCGGCCGTAAAGGTGTTGGCGTTGTGGTTGATTAAAATGTCCCACGTATCGCTAGAACCCTGCGTTCCCCAATAGGAATTGCTCTCTCCGGCAGGAGTCAGGGCGGGAAGACCGGCCGCGGCAGGCGCCGGTTTGCTCGCACTGCTGCCACATCCGAGCTGCCCAAAAACCAGCAGCAGAAAAGCGAACCAGAGCCGGAGTCTCGAGCTCTCCCTCATGCCGGATTCCTCGCGATGGCGGTTTCGTTCATCGATCGATCCTTTCTTGTCATTCGACGACCAAAGTCACGGTGGCGGAGTGTTTCATGACGCCGGCAGTCGCGTTGACCGTAATGGTGTAGGATCCGGCGGGGGTGTTCACGCCGGTGCTGCTGAGGGGCTGGCTGGCGCCGCTCCCGCCACAGGCCAGCTGCGACCAACAACTTGCCGCCAGCAAAACCAAGATCGCGCAGCGCATCCTGGCAGATCCCCGGCCAGAAGACAGCAACCCGCCGAGCATGAGGGGAGCGACAAAAATCCAGCTGCCAAGGAACACGCCAAAACGGGATCCAAGCGAAGGCGCCCTCCACTGCGCGGTTGCCGCACTGGTGACGACGGTGAGAGTGGAGGTCGCGGGAATTCCGTTCAGGCCGGGCGTCATGGTAGCGGGGGAAAACTCACAGCTCACGCCCGCGGGTATCTTCGACGAGCTGCAAGCGAGCTCGATTGTCCCGGAGAATTCATTGACAGGAGTCGCCTTCACGGTGAAGTTGGCTGAACTTCCGGCGGGCAAGGTCGATAGGGCCGGACTGATGGTGAGAACAAAATCCGGACTTCCTCCTACGATCTGAGTTAGCGCCGCCGAAATACGCGGGTTGAAAACGGCGCTGCCGCTATAGGCCGCCGTGATCATGTGCGTGCCGGTGGCGAGTCGCGAGGTAGTCAAGGAGGCAGAACCGCTGGGGCTGAGCGGGGAGGTGCCTAATACAGTGCTGCCATCGAGAAACTGAACCGTACCGGTGGGCTGACCATTTCCGGAAGCGCTGGTCACGGTTGTGCTAAAGGTCACCGGTATTCCCAGACCGGATGGGTTCAGCGAGGAGGTGGGCGTGGCAATGATGGCGGAGGCCTTACCGTTGCCGTTACTGATCAACACGCTGGCAGTGTTGGAATTTTGGTTTGCCACAACCAGATCGGGCACCCCATCCTGGTTCATATCGGCGACGGCCAGCGCTACCGGAGGAGAGCCCGCCACAAAAGACTGAGCCGCACCCAAGCTCAACGAACCGCCTGTCGAGGTGTTCGGCAGGAACCAAACCTGATTCTGGGTACTGCTCGCGATGGCTAGACCCGGAGAGCCGTTGGTCCTGAAGTCCCCGCTCGCGACGGCGGTCACGCCGCCGGGAATGCCGGTCGCGCTCGCGGCATAGACGACCGGGGTTCCGAAGCTGATGGTGGAACCGGAACTGGTGATGGGGAGGAGAGCGACCGTGCCATCCTGGCTCACGGCAGCCAAGTAGACGGGAATCTGATTCTGGTTTAGGCCCAGGGCTACAAACACCGGTTGGGAACGCTGGGGAAGACCGGTGGTTAGTTGGAAGGAGCTCGAAAACTCACCCCCACTGTTCACTGGGCCTTGAAATACCCACACCGACCCCGTGTTGGCGTCGCCAGCCACCACGTCGCTGAAACCATCTCCGTTGAGATCGGCGGAGGCGATCGAGGAGAAGCTTGCGGAGGGAACCGAGGCTGGCGCCAAGGCGGTAAAGTTCCCCATGGTGTCGTTCGAGTTCGAAACCGCGGTGAGGTGGCCGGCGCTGTCGGCCACCACCAAATCTTGCTGGTTTTGAGCATGGCCCGAGAAGAAAACCCCAGAGGCAACGAAGAAGGCGACAGCATCGGTCGGCAACTGGACCGGAGAACTTGTATTAACAAACGGAACCCCGCCGCTGCTTTCAAAGGCGGTCAGCTGTGCGCCCGTATCGGCAATCGCCAAGTCGTTGATGCCGTCTCCGTTGAAATCTGCCGCCACCATGGAATCGATATTGGCGGGTGCGGAGGTAGGGTCGAAGATCGGTCCGATGGTTTGGGTGAGATCTCCGGCGAGGCACGGCGGCGGACCCACGTTGCAATCATTTTCGAAGGGCGTGAACGCGCTGTTGGTGGACGAAGAGGCCTGCGACTCAGTAGCCACGGCAATATCGTTTACCAAATTGGAATTGAGCGAGTAGAAGTCGGTAGCGACCACGGCGTTGGCGCCGGGAGCTTGGCCGAGGCCCTGCGCCACGTAGTCCGTACGAGCATTTTGGACGCCATTGCTGCACTGGAGATTTTGGCTGTTATAGAGGCATGCGCCTCCGTATCCCAGCCAAAGCTGGTTGCCTTGTTCATCGATGCCGTTTCCCAGGTTGGAAAGAACGCTGACCACATTGCCGGAGGGCCCGGGAAGGTGAGCAACAGCCAAGTCCGGAATGGGTTGCGACGTACCCAGATGAAAGTTTCCCGGGGCGAGTGAAACCGGACTCGGTCCGGTTCCAAACTCCTGTAAAACCGTGGGCAGGTTGAAGGCGCTGATTCCGTCCCC
>JASHSL010000021.1 GCA_030040855.1 Terriglobales bacterium | reverse complement strand
TAGGGCCTTCGCTTTCGAGTCGCTGACGGTCGATCCCGGCGAGCCAGGGATGGTTGGAGTCAAGCGCGGTATCGATCATCTGGTCCTCGGACTCGCGAAAACACTCCTCGTCAAAGCCCATGCTCTCGGCCAGGGCGCGAAACAATGCCACATTCGAGCGACATTCGCCTAAAGGTGCGATGGCCTGATCCGACATTTGCAGAAAGTAGTGGCCGTAGGCGCCCTGGAGGTCTTTATGTTCAAAGAATGTGGTGGCGGGTAAAACAAGGTCGGCGTAATCGGTGGTATCGGTGAAGAACTGCTCGTGCACAACGGTGAACAGGTCCTGCCGCCGCAGGCCCCGGACCACTTCGTTGTGGTTGGGGCAGACCGCCGCGGGATTGGAGTTATAGACAAACAGCGCCTGGATGGGCGGGCCCGTGAGCAGGTTGAGGGCCTTGCCCAATTCCACCATGTTGACGACGCGAGCCGGCCGGCCCAAAGCCCGCAGCATCAGATCGGGACGCGTTAAGGCCTCGCGGTTCCATGCAAATGCCCCGCTGGTGGCGTACTGAAGGCCGCCGCCCACTTCCTTCCACGAGCCGGTAATGGTAGGTAGCATGGTGATGGCCCGCATGGCCATGCCGCCATTTTCCGAGCGCTGCACACCATCGTTAACGCGGATCACCGCGGGTCGGGTGGTGGCATATTCGCGGGCTAATTGGCTGATGTCATCGGCGGAGATTCCCGTCCAGTTCGAGACTCGTTGCGGCGGATACCCCTCGACCCGCCGACAGAGCTCGGCAAAACCCGTGGTGTAGCGCGCGACATAGTCGACGTCGTAGAGCTCCTCCTTCACCAGGACATGCATCATCCCCAGCGCCAAGGCAACGTCGGTGCCAGGATTGATGGGCAAATGCCAGTCGGCACAAGCCGCAGTGCGAGTACGGTAGGGATCGATCACGACCAGTTTCGCCCCCTGGCGGCGGGCCTCTTGGATGAATGGCCACAGATGCACGTTGTTGCCATGAATATTTGCCGCCCACACCAGAATGTAGCGGGAAGCGGAGAACTGTTCCGGTTCGGTGCCCAGCTTGGCGCCAAGGACGGATTTCAAGCCCGCCTCTCCCGCGGCCGAGCAGATGGTTCGCTCCAACTGGGAGGCTCCCAGACGGTGAAAAAAACGCCGATCCATGGAAGCGTTGTTTAACACCCCGAGCGTGCCCCCGTAGGAGTAGGGCAGAATTGCCTCGCTTCCGAACTCGGCGATGATCTGCTTCAACCGAAGCGTAATTTCCCCGAGAGCTTGATCCCAGCTTATGCGCTCAAACGAACCTTCGGGGGGCGTTCCCCGACCGCGAGGCGAGACAGTTCCCCGATCTTCGAGACGAGGTCCTTTGGGGGTGACTCGCCGCAGGGGATAGAGAACGCGATCCGGAGAATACACCCGGTCGAGGTACTTGGCGACCTTGGCGCAGAGGAATCCGCGCGTGACTGGATGGGAGGGATCCCCCTGAATCTTGACCGCGCATCCGTCCTCGACTCGAATCAAGACGCCGCAGGCATCGGGACAATCATGCGGGCAGGCGGCATGGACGACGCGCTTCATCTAAACCCTGATTATACTGATCGATTTTTCCCCTCAGCCCCGCAGCCAGGCCCTTGCCGCCCGCAAGCAGAAGGGGGAAGAAACAGAAGAAACAAAAGACGGGCGATCGTTGCGACCGCCCGCCGAGATCGATCCGGACCTGCTAGGTTACTGCAGGACACGAACCCGATGGGACCAAACCACCGGCGTTCCCAGGTTTTGGGGGTTATCGAAGACCAAACCGGTGACGACCAGGTTGGCGGCTCCGGCAGACTGGAGTCCCGAGAGCCCGTTGATGTTAACGAACACGGTCTGGTTGTCGGTGGCCACGGGAAAGGGTCCATTCGCCGCATAGCTCAGCAGGGCATCGTTCTGCAGGTTGAAGCTGCCCTGGTTCCCCGAGACGATGTTCACGCTGTTCTCGACCAGCGATCCCACGACGCCCTGGCGCCGCAAGGAGACCACCGCCGGGGTGAAGGTGTTGTTCTGGACCGTACCACCCACGAAGATGCGCTGGCCCACAACCAGATAGCTGGCATTAAACAGCTCGTTGGTGAAAAAGTTGCCGATGAAGCAAATGTCCCAGTTCAGAACCCCGCTGAGATTGAGATTCTGGACGACACTGTCGACGGGAATGACCCCCGAGGTTCCCAGCTCTTCGCCCACGAACATGGTGATGACGGGTCCGGGGCTGATCGCGAGAACTCGGCCAGAGATGAACGCCTGGTCGGTGGTGATGAGCTCCACGCTGTCGGCCAGAATGCTGCCATCAGCTTGCACCGTGCCTGCGACGTCGACGATGCCATTCACGACCAGAGAGCTCAGGGTGTTGCTGCCGTTGTATTGCGTGCTGGAGTTCACGTCAATGGTCTCTTGGAAACCCCACGGACCCTGCATCACGAAGGAGTTCGTGGAAGTATCGACGGAGACGACGTTACCCGTGAACTCGGTAATCTGACCGAGATCACTCGAGGCAGAAACCGCCTGCACGTCGAGCACCGGAGTGACTGCGATCTGGCCGTTGTTGATGACCAGATTGCCGCTGCTGATCGCCAGCGAGTCGCGCAGGTCGAAGTCGATGTGCAGCCCGGCCAGTCCGTTGCTGGCAACGACCAGGGGTGCGCTCGACGGGAACGCAACCGTGACCGTGCTCGTACTCAGCACGCCGGTCGCGGTCCCCAGCGAAGGCGGGGTCGTGGTGAGATCAATGTAATCGATCGTAGGTGCGGGATTGCTGGCGAATGTGATGGTCGCGCTGGTGTAGGTGCCGGGTGCGATGGCGTTAAATCCCAGCAGAGAGCGCAGTCCGACCAGTCGTCCAAAATCCACCGTCGTCGGCGTGTTCATCGCCACCACGCTGGTGGAACTATTGTTGAGACTGATCTGGTTGATGGTGATGTTGAAGGCCACCACCGACGAGACGGGCGCGTCCTCCCCAGTGACGAACACGTGGGCTTGCGTAGCACCGCCGTTGTTACTCGTGGAAGAGGAACTTCCTCCACCACAAGCGGTGAATGCGAGCGCAATCAGCGCAAACAAAGCACTACCGGTTAGCAATCGTTTCATGGATCACTCCTCGTAAGTTGTCAGGATGCGGGGGAGCTCTGAGCTTCCTACTCTGCTGAGGTGGAAACACTGACAGCATGGGGAAGTTTTGAGTCGTTGATAAGAGTACGAAAGTAACGCAGCGGTGGAATGGAGCTGCTAAGTGCGAGCACGCGTTGAACAAGGGGAGGCGAAGCGCCCGGCTGACCGGAAGGATTACGACTTACGGTTTAGCGGATCTCGAGGATTTCTTTTTCCTTGGTTTTGCTCATGTCTTCCATTTTCTTGATCTCATCATCGGTGAGCTTCTGAATCTCATCCATGGCGCGCTTCTCGTCATCCTCAGTGATCTTCTTGTCCTTGAGCGCCTTCTTAATCGCCTCGTTTCCATCACGGCGAATGTTGCGCACCGCGGTGCGGTGTTCCTCGAGAATCTTGTGCAGGTGCTTGACCATCTCCCTACGACGTTCTTCGGTGAGCGGGGGAATGGGAATGCGGATCAGCTTGCCGTCGTTCATCGGGTTTAAGCCCAGATCGGCAGTACGGATTGCTTTCTCGACGGCGGAGAGGGAGGTGGGGTCGAAGGGCTGCACCGTAATCAGCTGCGCCTCCGGGGCATGCACCTGGGCGAGCTGGTTGAGCGGCATGGCGGAGCCGTAGTACTCCACATTGACGGCATCGAGCATATGGACCGACGCGCGTCCGGTACGCGTCGCGGCCATCGCCTTGCGAAAATCTTCGACCGCCCTGTCCATGCGGGTCTTCAACTGCACGTAAACGTCTTTCAGACCGGGAATCGCGGCCATTCCAGCTTGGGCCATGGTGTGGTCTCCTAAAGTTTGGCGATAAAACGCTGCATTATAAACCTCGGTGCGCCGAGCGCCCTCTCGCGAGCAGGAATTCCGCGCTTCCGAGTGGCTAAGAGTTGAAATTCCTCAACCCGCTGGCCTCAGGCGCTAACCAAAGATCCCACCTTTTCCCCGATGAGGACTTTCCGGATATTGCCGCGGCGATTCAGGTTAAAGACGATGATGGGCAGGTTGTTATCTTTGCACAGGGAGATCGCGGTTGAGTCCATCACCTTCAATCCCAGCTTCAACACGTCCAGATACGTAATCTCGCTGAACTTCTTGGCATCTTTGACCAGCATCGGATCCGCGTCATAGATTCCGTCCACCTTGGTCGCTTTGAGAATGGCGTCCGCCTTTATTTCCATGGCGCGCAGAGAGGCGGCGGTATCGGTTGAAAAATACGGGTTCCCCGTGCCTCCGGCAAAGATCACCACCCGTCCTTTCTCGAGATGTCGGATCGCCCGGCGGCGGATGAAGGGTTCGGCGACCTGATTCATTTCGATCGCGGATTGGACCCGGGTGAAGACCCCTTGCTTTTCCAGGGCATTCTGCAAGGCCAGGGCGTTGATGACGGTGGCCAGCATTCCCATGTGATCGGCGGAGACGCGATCCATATCCCGCGCTTGCTCGGCCACCCCGCGAAAAAAATTCCCTCCGCCCACGACGATGGCGATCTGTACGCCCAGGGCGTGGACCTCGCCCAGTTCGGCAGCGATTTCATGGATGCGGACGGCGTCGATGCCAAAACCCTGGTTTGCCGCCAGTGCTTCCCCGGAGAGTTTGAGAAGAACGCGTTTGAAGATCGGCGTAGACATCGGTTTTCCCTGGCCTGTACCGGATGCGGGGAACTTCGAACCGCAGAACTCGAAACTATTCCCTCTTGGGCTCAGGCTTGCTGACAGCGATGGTTTCGCCCACATCGCCCACCTTAAAGCGGGCGAAACGTCGCACGGCAATATTCTCGCCGAGCTTGCCGATTTTGCCCGCAATCAGCTGCGAGATGCTTATCGTCTGATCCTTGATGAAAGGTTGCTCGTAGAGGCAGACCTCCTCGTAGAACTTGGCCATCTTGCCTTCCACGATCTTCTCGACCACTTGCGGCGGTTTGCCGGTGGAGGCAGCCTGGGAACGATAGACATCCTTTTCCCGTTCGTAGGCTTCGGGGGTGACGTCTTCCTTGCGGACGAATTTCGGATCGCTGGCCGCAATGTGCATGGCAATGTCATGCACCAGCTCCTTGAAATCGTCGGTGCGCGCCACAAAATCGCTCTCGCAGTTAACTTCCACCAACACGCCGATCTTGCCTCCCGCGTGGATGTAGCTGTCCACCGAGCCTTCACTGGTCACGCGGGTGGCCTTCTCTTGGGCAACCGCGGCACCCCGCTTGCGAAGGATGAGGATAGCTTGTTCCAGGTTTCCCTTGGACTCGGTGAGCGCCTGTTTGCAATCCATCATGGGAGCTCCGGTGCGCTCGCGGAGCTCTTTGACTTGGGAAGCAGAAATATTCACGGTCGATGTGCTCATAAAGTAATCTTTCGCAGCTCCGCTCTCGCGTTCCCGGCAGTGGAGCGCTGCGAGCGGGAGACAAAAAGCGGTGGCTGACAAACTTTGACCCGCGACGGACGACCCGCGCGGGTCTGATTTTCCTCGAACGCTCTCGCCGAGTACGGGTCTGCGCAGGACCAAGGGCGGGTCTAATACGTCTGGTGCTCGATCTCCTCGGCGTCCACCGTGTCTTTGGCGGGAACGGGCTGTTTGCGTGTGCCCCGGCCCAACACGTCTTCCATGCTGATATCTTCCCCACTGCTCTCTGTACCCGTAACTTCGCCGCCGCCCTCGGCAGGGGCTTCGGCTGTGGTTCCCGCAGGTTGCTGCGCGCTACCCACTGCGGCCGCCAGGTCGGCGGCCTGCTTCTCACTCATGAGCTGGGCGCCCTCAGCCACGGAATCAGCAATTTTTGCGGCGAACAGACGAATGGCTCGCAAAGCGTCATCATTACCCGGAATGACGTAATCGACCTCGCTCGGATCACAGTTCGTATCCACCACGGCAACCACCGGAATCCCCAATTTGCGGGCCTCGCGGACGGCGATCTGTTCTTTATTGGAGTCGATGACGAACAGCGCATCCGGCAGACGCGTCATATTCTTGATGCCGGCGAGATTGGCCTGCAGATGTTTGCGTTCCCGCTCCAGCTTGATCACTTCCTTCTTCGGCAACAACTCGTAGCGGCCGTCGGTGGCCATGTCATCCAGCTCTTTCAACCGCTTCACCGACTTTTGAATGGTGACCCAGTTGGTCAACAGGCCGCCCAGCCAACGCTGGTTCACATAAAAACAGCCACTGCGGGTCGCCTCTTCGGCGATGGCGTCCTGCGCCTGTCGTTTGGTCCCGACGAAGAGAATGATTTTCCCCTCCGCCGCAAGGTCCTGGACAAATTTCGAGGCCTCCTTGAACATCTTGAGCGTCTTCTGGAGATCGATGATGTAAATGCCGTTGCGCTCCCCGAAGATGTATTCCTTCATCTTGGGATTCCAGCGCTTGGTCTGATGCCCGAAGTGGACGCCTGCCTCGAGCAACTCCTTCATGGTGATGTTAGCCAATGAACCTCCTCAGTTGGTCTGCATCGGGCTTGCCCAGGTTTGCTGGTGAAACCAGAAACCCCTTCGCTCCCGATTGCTATTCCCGTCCCGCATCGCGAGATACGGGAAGAATTGAACACCTAAACTCGACTTCCACTTCCGCTTTCCGATGGCACCGACCCGCGGAGCGA
>JASHSL010000201.1 GCA_030040855.1 Terriglobales bacterium | reverse complement strand
GGGGGAATCGTGGGGCTGGCGCTTTCATTTTGGGGAATCAAAGCCTTCGTGACTCTGCTCCCTCAATGGTATCCGCAAGCCAGGGACATCACGATGGATGCCCGGGTTTTGGCGTTCACCCTCGCCATTTCGCTTCTGACTGGAATCATGTTTGGCCTGGCGCCGGCGTTGCGGGCGTCCCAAATTGACTTGACGGAATGCTTGAAGGAGGGAGGGAGGAGCTCCGCTGCCGGTCGACGCCATCGCACCCGCAGCATCTTTGTCGTGGCGGAAGTTGCGTTGGCGTTGGTTCTGCTGGTTTCCGCAGGCCTTATGATGAACACTTTCCTGCGCGTTCTTCATGCCAGTCCAGGATTTCGCTCGGACCGGGTTCTCACCTTGGAATTCCGCTTGACCGGGACCAAATATCTCGACGTATCTCCAATAGAGAAGACCGGTTTCGACATCGTGACCCCCCAGGTTGAGATCTTCTGCCAGCAGGTCCTCGAACGGGTCAAGGCGCTGCCCGGAGTTGAATCCGCGGCCTTGATTGACTGGCTGCCCATGTCAGAGGACCGGGGTGACAGTCCTTCCCGGGGATTCACGATTGCCGGCAGGCCAGCTGCGTTGGGCGGTGAAAAGCCGAATGCTTTCTACAGCGCGATCAGTCCGGATTATTTCCGGGTCATGCAGATTCCTTTACTGAGGGGACGCTACCCAGCCGACGAGGACACGTACTCGACTCCGTGGGTGGTGGTGATTAACCAGGCGATGGCCGGCAAGTTCTGGCCTAATCAGGATCCTATCGGACAAGTGATTACCTTAGATACCGTACCGGATGAAGAGAGGCCGCGAGAGATTATTGGAGTGGTCGGAAATGTCAAACAGTTCGCTTCGGGGATTGACCCGGGCCCGGAGATCTACGCATCCTACCGGCAACAACCCAAGCAAAGCCCGAGCAGTTTCACAGAAACACGGCTTCACAAAAGCCTGGTCGTGCGAACCAGCTTCGAATCAAAATCTCTGATCGATCGTGTGCGCAACACCGTGGCGGAGATGGATAAAGATTCCCCGGTGTTCGGAATCACGACGGTGCGCGATGTCGTGGTGAATTCCACCACCGGGGAACGATTCTATACGCAGCTGCTGGGAAGCTTTGCCATCGTGGCGCTGTCGCTTGCGGCCATCGGCATTTACGGTGTTATTTCCTATTCCGTGCTGGAACGCAGCCATGAGATTGGAGTGCGTATGGCATTGGGCGGGCAAGCGAAACAAGTTCTTCAGCTGATGTTAAAGGAAGGCTTGCTCCTGTCTTCCTTGGGAATGGCAATTGGTCTGGCTGGCTCGTTTGCCGCTACTCCGCTGATTGCGGCTTTCCTCTACGGGGTAAAAGCCTACGATCTCGTGACCTGGAGTCTGGTGTCACTATTCCTCTTGGCGGTCACGCTGGTGGCAACTTATATACCGGGACGACGAGCAACGCAGGTGGATCCCATGGTGGCTCTGCGCTACGAGTGACCCATCCTTGGACCCGCGTCGGGCTCAAAGCGCAACCCCCCACCCCTGCCAGAGCCCTGGAGCTACAAGCCTTTTCACAGGTTTTTCATCAAATTGTAACAATGGCACGGTACTCTCCTCAGCTAGTCGTTTTCCACTTCCTTTGTGGCGAGGGTCATTATGGTGAGGAAGCGAGGGGGCCGCTTTGTCTTTCGCACCAGTACGACAGCCTCCCTCGAGGCCGGCTTCATTTGTCTGGTTGTACTCGTCTCAAGTCTGATCGCCCAGGTTTCAACCACGTCGTTGCGCGGGATCGTCGTCGATCCGGCCGGAGCCAGGATCAAAGGCGCGCAGGTCACTCTGGCGAACCCCGCCATCGGATTCACGCGAATCACGAGCACAAATGACCGCGGCGAATACCAGTTTCTCGAGGTACCGCCGGGCAGCTATGCGCTGGCCGCGGCAGCAACCGGTTTTACCAGTACTCGCAAACAGGATGTTGTCCTGCTGGTGAATACTCCCGCGCAGGTGGACTTCACCTTGCCCGTGGGAAAAACCCAGACGGTCGTCGAGGTGCGGGGCGAGGCGCCCGCCATCAACACGGCGGACGCGACTTTGGGGAACGCCTTTGACGCACGCCAGATTGCCTCCCTACCTTCGGAGGGCCGCAATGCCGTGGAACTTCTGAGCTTGCAGGCCGGAGTCGCTTACGTGGGAAATCAGGTGAATACCGACGCCGACTCCCGCGGCGGCGCGGTCAATGGTGCCCGCAGCGACCAAACCGATATTACCGTCGACGGCCTCGACAACAACGACCCGTTGCTCGGGTATGCCTTCACCGGTGCGCTGCGAATTCCTATGGATTCGCTCGAAGAATTCCGCGTTACCACCACCAACTCCAGCGCCGATTCCGGGCGCTCCTCCGGGGCTCAGGTTTCCCTCGTCACCAAAAGCGGCACCAACCAATTTCACGGCACCGCGTATGAATACAACCGCACTTTGTTGGGCGCCGCCAATGACTGGTTCAACAAGGAAGCGCAGCTGACGAGCGGCTTGCCCAATAAGCCGGGCGAATTGATCCGGAACACCTTCGGCGCCGCCGTGGGTGGACCGATCGTCAAGAATCGCTTGTTCTTCTTCGCCAATTACGAAGGGCAGCGTTCCCGGGAAGCAGTGCAGACGACCCAGTCGGTGCCGAGCGCCAACTTGCGCCAAGGTATCGTGAGCTATATCGCCCAGAACGGCAGCGTGGTTACCTTGCAGCCCGCCACGATCAAGAGCATGGATCAGGGTTGTTTGAGCACGGGTACCTGCCCCAACGGAAACGGCGTCAGCCAAGCCGTCCTGAATCTGTGGAATGGGAAGGACACGTTGCCCGACGGAACTCCGATTCCTGCCTATCCGCTTCCCAATACCAACTCGGCCCCCGGTTCCGATGGATTGAACATTCTGGGCTTCACCTTCGCGGCGCCTCAACCCACCGACCTCAATACCTATTTGGCGAAGCTCGACTACAACCTGACCGCGAACGGAAATCACCGCCTGTTTCTCCGAGCAGATCTGCAAGACGACCGCACCCTCGACGCTGCGGAGTTTCCCGGCGAGCCTCCCGGGCAGGTGCTGCATAACAACAGCAAGGGGTGGGCCGCCGGATACACGGCCGTCCTGCGGAGTACGTTGATCAACAATTTCCGCTACGGCTATGTGCGCCAGGGTCTGGGGGACACCGGACCGAATCCCTTCTCGAACATCTCCTTCCAGAATTTGTCCGACCAGGTGTCGTTTGCCCGCACGGTCAACGTCAATGTGCCGGTGAATCAGTTTGTGGACGACGTGACCTGGACCCGCGGCCAACACACGATCCAGTTTGGCGGGAATTGGCGCATCGTGGACGATAACCGCTTCTCGAACGCGCAGAACTTTTTTAACGGCGCGACCCATCCCGACTGGCTCTTTGAGGGGGGCATTTCCTTTACCGGACAGGATCTCGACCCGGGCAATGATCCGGCCTTGGCGGCGATGAACCCCACTTTTGCTTACTCCTACGATGCTGCCATCTCGAACGTCACTGGAATCATTGGCTCGATTGAAGCGATTTATAACCAGAACAAGTACGGTCAATTTTTGCCGGTCGGCGCGTTGGTGCTGCGGCATTTCAAATCGAACGAAGCCGAGTTTTACGCTCAGGACGCCTGGCGGGTGAGGAGCAATCTTCAGCTCACCCTGGGAGTTCGTTACACCCTGCTGCAGACGCCGTATGAGACCAGCGGAAATCAAGTCTCGCCGACTCCCAGCCTGGCTTCGTTTTTTAACGGCAGAACTGCAGCCATGGATCTCGGAGAGGTCTACCGCCCAACCATCCGCTTCGCTCTCAGCGGGCAAGCCAACGGCCAGCCTCCTTATTGGAATCCGGATTACAAAAATATCGCTCCCCGCCTCGCCTTTGCCTACTCGCCGAACGCGAGCGGCCGATTCTGGGAAAGGTTGCTCGGTCCGAGCGGCAAAACCTCGATTCGCGGTGGCTACGGAATCTATTACGATCATTTCGGCGAAGGCGTGGTCAACAGCTTCGACCGCGAGGGAGCCTACGGCTTGACCACCTACCTGTTAAATCCGTCGGGCGTGCTCACGACCAGCTGCGCGGCGAGGTTCGTCAGCTTAACGACCATCCCCAATGTCGTGCCGGGAGGGCAATGCAGCCCCGTGCCGGAATTACCTCCGCAACCTGCACCCGGGTTTCCGACCACACCTCCCGGCATGGGCGCCAACGGCAGTTTTGCCCTCGCCTGGGGCATCGATAGCTCGATGAAAACACCGTTTTCGCACGTGGTGGATTTTTCCCTTACCCGCGAACTGCCGCGGCAATTCGTGGTCGAGCTCTCCTACGTCGGGCGTTTTGGGCGGCGCCTATTGCAAGAGGTGGATCTGGCGGAACCCGTCGATATGAAGGATCGAAAGTCCGGGATGACTTATTTCCAGGCGGCGGCGATGCTCGCCAGAATGGCGATGGCCAACACGCCCGAGAGCAGCGTAAAGAAGATTCCTTTTTGGGAGGATTTCTTTCCCGGCGCGGCCGGCGCGGCGGGTGAGACGGGCTCTGCCCCAGGCATCCCCGCGAATCCGACTGCGACCCAGAATATTTACGACCTTTACTATGCGAACAATCCGAACTTTATCTATGCCCTCGAATCGCTCGACGCCACTTTTCCCGGAGTCCCTTGCTTTCCGTCGTGCTCCACGCTGGGGGCATACGCCTTCTTTGACGATCAGTTCTCGTCGATGTTCTCCTGGCGGACCACCGGCACCAGCAACTACAACGCATTTCAGGCCATGTTGCGGCGTCATTTCGGCGGGCTGGAATTCGACCTCAACTACACATTCTCGAAATCCCTGGACGAGAATTCCAATGCAGAACGGGTGAATGAGTACGAGAACGGAACCGGCGCAGGCAGCGGCAGTGCGGTCGCCTACAGCGGGCAAGTCATCAACTCCTGGGACACCAAGGGACTTTACGGTCCGTCGGATTACGATACCACGCACCAGATCAACGCCAACTGGGTTTACGATCTGCCGCTCGGACATGGCAAGCGATACGGCGCCCAATGGAACAAGGCGGAAGACACGCTTTTCGGTGGATGGCAAATCTCGGGATTGACTCGCTGGACGAGCGGCTATCCCTTTAGCATCTCCACCTATGCCTTCGCCACCAACTACGAGCAGGATGGCCGGGCGGTGCTGCTTGGAGCCGCACCGCAGACCGGGGTATCAGTTCAGGACGGGGTCCCCAACGTGTTTACGTCGGGGCCCGCTGCGGTGAGTGCATTTCGCTTTGCCCTGCCGGGAGAGTCCGGAGAGCGCAACAATCTCCGCGGCCCGGGATATTTTGGGCTGGATGCGAGTCTGGCCAAGTCGTGGAAATTGCCGGAATCCCAAGCACTCCGTTTTTCCTGGGATGCCTTCAATACAACCAACGCGGTCCGCTTCGATGATGGTACTTTGAATCAGTACCTGCTCTATGGCACGACCCTCGGCAACTTTACCCAGACTTTAACCCACCCGCGGGTGATGCAATTTGGCTTGCGCTACAGCTTCTGAAAAACGGAGGGCAATTGAGGGGTAAGCTGCGGTTTCTTGCCGTCGTTAGCGTTTTTTTCACCTTTTTCTCCCAGCCACTCTGGACCCAGGTCAAGACTCAAAACGTCGCGCTCATCGTGAGTGACGGACTGCGCTGGCAAGAAGTGTTCACCGGTGCCGACCCCAACCTGCTGGACGAGAAGCACGGGGGCATTTGGGCAGACCCTGACCGACTGCGCCGCGATTTTTGGAATGACGACACGGCGGAACGGCGCAGGATGTTGTTTCCTTTTCTCTGGAGCGTCGTCGCCAAGCAGGGTCAGATCTTTGGCAACCAGAACAAGGGCAGCATCGCGCGGGTCACGAACGGCCTGGCCTTCTCCTATCCCGGCTACAACGAGATGCTCACCGGCAGGCCCGATCCCCGCATTGACAGCAACGAGTTTGGACCAAATCCCAACACCACCGTTTTCGAGTGGATGAATCAGTTTCCCGAGTTCCGCGGCCAGATCGCCGTTTATGCCACCTGGGAGGTCTTCAAGAATATCTTCAACGAGCCGCGCAGCCAGCTGGTGATGCAGGTGGGCTGGGATCTCCCGGAAAAGGGAAGTCTCACCCCTCGCCAGGAGCTCTTAAACGATTTCTATCGCACCACCACACGCCTCGATGACGAGGACGTGTGGGATTCGTTCCTGCAAGTACCGTTGCTCGATTACGTGAAGACCGCTCATCCCCGTCTGTTGTTTGTAGGGTATGGCGAGACGGACAACTGGGCGCATTCCGGGCGCTACGATCTGGTGCTCGAAAGCGCACATCACTTCGATCAGTTTGTGCGCCAGTTATGGGAAACAATGCAAGCGATGCCCCAGTACCGCGGCCAAACGACCTTTATCATCACCACCGATCATGGTCGAGGCAGCGGTCTGGAAGAGTGGAAGGAACATGGCGCAGAACAAAAAGGATCGGAGAACATCTGGATCGCGGTGATGGGCCCCGATACGAACGCCCTCGGCGAACGGACGGACACCGCGACGGTTACTCAGTCTCAGATCGCGGCCACGGTGGCGGCGTTTCTCGGCAAGGATTTTCAACACGCACTTCCGGGTACGGCAGCCCCGCTCCCGGGCGTCACCTCGCAACGCCTCGACAAGTAAATTCAGCCCGTCTTCCATGCCAGCCGAGATCTCGATGAGGGCGGGGGCGCTGCGGCGTGATTTCCTCCCTCCCGCTGGAAAGGTTTCAACCTCTCGCGCCGCCCCGCCTCGGATTACGCCCCGGATGCCCCCGACCTTCCGTTATGGAGACACGATTCCGGTTTTGGTGTATATAGGGAAGAATTCGGAGGAAGGAGCACTTATGAAGCACTGCTTGGCGGTTTTCCTGTTGCTGGTTGTCTGTGGAACGAACGGGTACGCGGCCATTCACCGCCACCACGCCCATCACCGCAACCATCACCACTCGAGACGGCATCACCACGCCTAGGGCGTTGCCGGCTGGGTCACGATTGTCGCTTGGCAGTGGTCGCGCTGGTCGAGACCCCCAGTTTGTGAAGACGGTCCCGCGCCTGTACCGCCTCGTTGCTGCGGGGATAGCGTTGAATCACGTGACGTAGCTGGGCGATTCCATCATCTTTCTGGCCAAGTTCAATGAGAGCCAAGCCCTTTTTCAGATCGGCGGAAGCTGCTTTGTTGCCGCCGGGAAAATTCTGCAGCACTTGATCATAGTTGCTGATGGCTGCCTGGTAGTCTCCCTGTTTGAACTCGATTTCTGCAAGGTAAAAGTACGTGTTTCCGGCCAAATCGGTCGTGGGATAGAACCTGATGTAGTCGGAAAACTCCTGCTTGGCTAAGTCGCTCTTTCCTGCGTTGTAGTCACGCAGCGCGTTGTTGTAGAGCACGTCAGGAGGGGGAGCCTGTGCCAGAGCCTGTTGTTGCGCCTGTTGCGCGGCGGCGCTGGCTGCTTGGTTCTGCTGAGACGCCTGCAGATCCTCCAGTTGTTTGCTGACCTTGGCCAGGCGAGCTTTTAACTCATCCAAGGAATCGTTGAGAGCCTGGATCTGGCCGGAGAGTTGATCCACCCGGCCGCCGCTGTCATTCTGCAGCTTCTCGAGGCTGCCTTGGAGCGCGCTCACGGAGGCAACGACCTTGTTCATGCTGTCCGTGTTCTGGTCCATCAGGTTCTTCATTACTCCCATGCGTTCGTCAAACGACTGCTGCATGTGCGTCATCTGATCCTGCAGAGCTTGCACCTGGGTCTGCAGCTGGATCATTTCTTTGCTGACGGCCCACAGGGTCTGCGGACTCGAGCACCAGGTCAAAAGGCAGGCCCAGAGGCCCAAGGATCGTAGGATTCTCATAGTTTTTTCCATTCCTGTCGAGCGGCTGGATGGGACCAACCCCAAGGCCACCCGATCTCTTTGAGGATAAACCGTTCCGAAGCGGTTGTCTCGCACGGTTTTCCAAGGCGCTCTGTCGGCAGGCGGGTACGCCCATGTCATGCTCCCGATCGGGTCGACATCGAAGCGCTATAGGGAACCTAAAACAAGAGGTGCGAAGCAGCTTTCTGCTCCGCACCTCGAAGAGCTATTTCTGATACACGAAGTGGCCACGGCGGTTCTCTTGCCAGCACGACTCGGTGTGTTCGGTGCAGAACGGTTTTTCCTTGCCGTAGCTGATGGTTTTGATGTTGGCGGCGCTGACTCCATCCTGCACCAATGCGTTCTTGACCGCATTGGCGCGACTGTCCCCTAACGCCAAGTTGTACTCCGTCGAGCCGCGCTCGTCGCAGTGTCCTTCGATGGTGAACTGTAT
>JASHSL010000200.1 GCA_030040855.1 Terriglobales bacterium | reverse complement strand
GGGTGGCGGCGCATTTACTCTTCATGTCAGAATCCCTGCGAATACCTATGCCGCGGTGTATCTTCCTGGGATTCCAAATAGTCACGTTTGGGAGAGCGGCGCTCTTGTGGATGCCCAACAGAAAGACGGCTCCTACATCGTTCACACCGGATCCGGCTCCTACGAATTCGAGGTGAAGTGAGTCAAGGCCTATGCCGTGCCTCGGTTCCTAATTACGCCTGTCGAAGTGGCAGACAACTAACGTCCCTTGCTTGCCAGCCCCAGATAGTTACCGTAGCCGACAATCACGGTAGACGCGACCAGCAGAAACAGGGCCACACTCAGGAGGGAGGCGGCGCGGATGCCGGCTCCCTTCCACTCTTTGAACCCGATTCCCCACAGGCTGCTGAAGATGATGATGCTGGCCATGTGCAAGGTCCAACTGGAGAAGGCGTAGCGTCCCATCTGGCTCTCGCCCATGGTGTAGAAGAAGAATTGAAAATACCAGGTGGTGCCTGCCAAGGCGCACAGAAGGTAGTTGCGCACCATCGGTGCGCGCAAAATCGACGTTGCCGGAGGTTCCCGCACCACGACGGCGGTTTCCGCAGAACCCAGCCGAGAGGAACCCATGTGCTCCACCATTTCGCGGCTGGGTGCGTCCACAGCAGTCTCGAGGATGGGTTCGTTCTTGACCCCATTCTTTCGAATGTGTGAATGGAAGAATTGGTACCCAGTCTTGTTCCCTCTGAGCAGCATCAGGCACCAGATGAAATTGGTTAAAAAACCGCCGACGAGGACGACCACCAGCACGGGCAATCCTTGCCAAAGCCTGGCAGTACCGTGCCTTACGGTGAGGATCTTAATCGGATCGCCTGCTGCCAGGCCATATGCGAAGCACGCGCTCATGACTCCAGACAGAAGGGCAACACCGATCCCCTTGCGCAGGTCAAATTCTTGAATCGCAGCTCTCTGCTGCTGCGGTGACATGACGCGCTCTTTGGCAATGCCGGCCATCCCCGCCGCGGTAATGCCCGCCAGGCAAACCACAATGCCAAAAAGAATGACACGTCCTGAGATCGTTCCTACAACCTGGGTCATGAACTGGCCGCGGAAGATGGGCGGCATCAAGGTGCCGAAGGCGGCACAGAGTCCAAGCACCACCGCCATCCCAAGTGACAGGCCAAGGTAGCGCATCGTCAAACCGAACGTGAGTCCACCGACTCCCCACAAAACGCCGAAGAAGAACGCCCAGAACAGGGCGGAGACAGGAACCTGCCCGAGCACGGAAAACAAGTCTTTCGTGAGAAGGCAAGCGAGAACCCACGGAGCGATGATCCAGCTGAAAAATCCTCCGGCAAGCCAGTAGGTCTCCCACGCCCAGTGCTTCACCCCTTTGTAGGGAACATAGAAGCTGCCCGAGGCAAGACCGCCGAGCCAATGAAAAAAGACGCCGAGTGCCGGGTTTGGATTCATGGATTCATTGGGTCCACGCAGGTAAGCTATAAATGGAAGACCTCTTCCAATGGGCGCATCGCGCGATCCGGCAAAACTCCATGGGGCTGAACGAAGAAGTCCTTCATTTCGCGTTGCCAGCGTTCATTCACTTCCCTTCGTGCCATGCCCGATCGCGCCTGTTCAAAATCCTCGGTCTCCAGATATCCGACCAGCAGGCCGTCGTCACGAAGGAAAAGCGAGTAGTTGCCCCATCCCGTCTCGCGCAAGGCGGCCTGCATTTCCGGCCACACGTGACGGTGTCGCTCCTTGTACTGTTCCAGCCGCTCTGGCTTTACCTGCAACACAAAACAGATGCGCTGCATCGCTCGCTCCTTAACGTAGGTAGGCTTCGAATAAACCGCCATCTACCGGGATCACATGTCCCGTGGTTTTGCCGCTTTGGTCACCCGCTAGCCAGACGATTGCCTGGGCACAGTCTTGCGGCAGAATGGGGCGCTTGGTTAGCGTGCGCCGGGCGTAAAAATCGGCCAGCTTGGTGCGAAGTTCTTCGGTCGTCTCTGTCTGCAAGAATGGGATCTTGTACTTTTGCAGGGATTGCATCACGCGATCGCGCGGAAACATGGTGGATCCTGCCACGACGGTCGCGGGAGCAATTCCGTTCACGCGTACGTGGGGGCTGAGCTTGATCGCGAGCTCGCGAATGAGATGGTTTAGCGCAGTCTTGCTGAGGTCGTACGCTTCACTCCCCGTCTTCGGAACCACGGCATTGGCAGAACTCGTCAGCACCATGGTGGCCGGGAGGCTCTGATCTCGAAAAACCCATTCAGTTTGTTGCGCGAGGTGATAGTTGCCCGTTACATTTACAAGAAAAGTCTTGGCCCACTGCTGATCGGAGAGTTCCCCGCCGGCCCCGGGCACGGGATAGATCGCCGCGGTGTTCACGACCACATCGATTCCACCGAACTTGGCGACGGTGAATTGCACAGCTTCCGACAGAGACTCAGAGGAGCTGAGATCAACGGCTGTTGCAGCTGCGAATTCGGAGGAGGATAGGGTTCCTACCTCGTCGGCTACTTTGTCGGCGCCTCGATGATCGAAATCAGCCACCACGACATGGGCTCCTCTCCGCCCGAGTAACAGAGCTGCTTCCCGGCCGATCCCACTGGCTCCGCCGATCACCAGGGCGATCTTGCGGCTGAATTCCGCTTCGGCGGGCATGCGTTGGAGCTTAGCCTCTTCGAGCGCCCAGTACTCGATGCGAAATGCCTCCGACCTAGGGAGCGCCACGTAGTTATGAAACTGAGTGAACTGCTTGGATTGCTCAGCAGTCTGAGCCTGCGGAAGAGGATCATAAACCTTGCCGTCTTCCAAAGCGTTGGCTCCCGCCATTACGTGAATGGCGTTAATGAAGAACTCGGTCGTAATCCGGGCTTCCCTCTTGTTCTTGCCGAAGCCGAAAAGCCCTAGTCCTGGCACCACAACGACAGAGGGGTTGGAATCGCGAAGCTTGGGGGAATCGCCTGTCGCCCATTCTTCGTAGTACCTCTTGTAAGCCGCGCGATAGTGGACGACCTCGTCCCGTATCCGACGCTTTAGGACCTGAATATCTTCTCGGGCGTGATCCCAGCTCAGGAACCACGGACAGACTCGGGTGCGCAGGAAGTGGTCGGGACAGCTGGTGCCGAGAGAGGCTAACTCCTTTGCCCACTTTGATCCGGCGAAGGTCAAGGCATCGTCACTATCCGCGTAATGGGCTACGACTCGACCATTCGAAGAGACTGCACCGCGGAGCGTGGGCAGAATCTGGGTTGCAATCCGGTTGCGATCCTGAAGGGGCGAACTCTCGATTCCGCCGAACCGACGATCCTGCTTGGCTTGATGCCTGAGGATGAATTCACCCATCTGGTCGATGGTATGGATGCTATTCAAGTAGCACTCACGTTGGCTCATTCCCCAAGTGAACAAGCCGTGCCCGCCGAGGAGCAGACCTTCCGCGCCGGGATTTTCTTTCACGGCCCGCTCCATTCCTAAAGCCAATGCAAACCCAGGGCGCTGCCAGGGAATCCACAGGATCTTGCGAGCGAATTCCTTGTTGAACTGCTCTAGTTTCCGTTTGCCATTGGCGCTCGCAGCCAACGCAATTGCCCAGTCAGGATGCAGATGATCGACATGTGAGAAGGGAAGGAACGCATGTAAGGGCGTATCGATGGAAGCCGCCACCCGGTTCTCCCCAAAGGCGCAGAGCGGATAATAGCGGACCATCTCGTCTTCGAACCTTTCTCCGCGATACAGCTCTTTGAGGTGCTCGAGGCGATCAAGATCAAGAAGAGCGAATCCCGACTCGGTGATCGAGCCGAGGTCTCCTCCGCTGCCCTTGACCGCGAGCACGCGGACAGGCCGACTTGTGAGCGGATCGGGGAGTTCAATCTTGGAGCTGGTGTTGCCGCCGCCGAAGTTAGTGATGCGCAGATCCGCACCCAGCAGGTTCGAGCGATACCGTAAAAGGGCCAATTGCTTGCCCACCAGCGGCTGGGCTTTGCCCTCATCCCACAAATCTTTCAAATGGGTTATTTCCTTCACCTCAGGCATAGATCATCTCGCAATATTGTTTGAAGCGCTCCATGTGCGGCTCCCACTTGTCGGTCTCGAGTGGCTCGAATACCTCGGCCGAGAAAGATCGATCGACCATGGCCCGGGCTTCTTGTAGCGACGAAGCTTCGCCGGTCGCCAGGATCTGCATGGCGGCGTTGCCAAGCGCGGTGGCTTCGGCTGGTCCGGCGAGTACTCTTCTGCCCGTCGCGTCTGCCGTGAATTGATTGAGTAATCGGTTCTTCGATCCCCCGCCAATCACGCGGATTTGTTCGATGCGCCTTCCACAAAGTTGCTCCAGATTGCCCAGAACCTGACGATATTTCAAGGCCAGACTTTCGAGGACACAGCGCACATAGGCACCGGGTGTTACTGGCGCAGGCTGGTGGGTTTTCCTGCAAAACTGGTCGATGGCTGCCGGCATATCCATCGCTCGCAAGAAAACCTCGTCATCAGGATCGACCAGATGGGCAAATGCCGGTTCGCGTCCGGCTAGCTCGACGAGTTCTCGATAACCCGCGCTCTCGCCTCGTGCGCTCCACAAATTCCGGCAGCCCTGCAACATCCAAAGTCCCATCACGTTTTTGAGGAGACGGGTTGTTCCATGTACCCCGCCCTCGTTTGTGAAGTTCAGCTTGAGTGCCTCGGGGGTGACTACGGGAGCGTCGAGCTCGGTGCCGACCAGCGACCAAGTTCCCGAGCTCAAGAATGCGGTGCCATCGCGGGCCGTAATGGACGCGACGGCGGACCCGGTGTCGTGAGTGGCAGGAGCAATGATCGGAGTCTTGCGGAGCAAGGACGTCCGCGCAACCGCGGGTAGCATCGTTCCAAGCACCGTGCCCGGTTCGACGATCGGTGCCGGCAAATCCGGACATAGGTCCAACTTCTGCATCAGCTCAATCGCCCAACTGCGGCGGACGGGATCGACAAGCTGCGTGGTGGATGCGTTGGTAAACTCACAAACCGCTTTTCCAGTGAGCCAATAATGAAAAAGATCTGGAATCGTAAGCATTTGCTTGGCTGCCGCCAGGAGGGAAGGGGTGTCTCGCCGCGCCGCATAGAGCTGGTAGAGGGTGTTGATCGGCATGAATTGAATGCCGGTTGCGCGGTAAATCTCTTCCTTGGGAACTTTCCGGAAGACCTCCTCCATCACGCCCTTGGTGCGGAGATCGCGATAGTGGTAGGGATTGTGCAGCAGTTCGCCGCCTTCACCGAGTAAAGCATAGTCCACGCCCCACGCGTCTACACCGACGCCGGCCAGCTCCATTTGTTCCACGCAGCCTAGTGCCTTCTGCACCTCCAACCAGAGCCGGGCAACATCCCAGTGGAGCGAACCTCCGTATTCGACCGGCTCATTCCGGAAGCGGTGGACTTCCTCCGTCGTGAGAATTCCCGCATGCAGATGCACCAGCAGCGCGCGTCCGCTTTCGGCCCCGAAATCGAAGGCCAGATAAGGCTTGGCATGAGGCGGGCTAGACATAGGAAGTGACTTTGTGGGCGTTCTTCGCTGCCCGTTCTCTCGTGATGCGCTCTAAATAGCCGCTTTGCCGGAACGCCTCCATCGGGTCTTTCGGCAGGCCTTTGGAGTCTCGCCACTCCTGAATCGCAGGTCGCACGTCGGTTGCGAAAGCCTCTTGCAGCAGTGACTCAGCCTCCAGCAAGTTACAGTTCTTCTGAGCGGCCGCGAGCTTCTTCGCGTCCACTAACACCGCTTTGGCAAAGAGCTGTTGTGCCATGGTCACGGTTTGAATCATCGACTCGATCTTGCCTTTGAGGTTGTGGCTTTGGTCGATCATGTAGGCGATGTCTGCCCGCTGACCACTCTCCCATTCGAAGAAACGAATCTCGTGGAAGATGCGGAAGACCTGATAGGGATCGATCGAACCCATCGTCAAATCGTCATCAGCGTAGCGGCGGTCGTTGAAGTGAAAGCCACCGAGCATGTTTTCCGACAACAGCCAGGCAACGATCTGTTCGATATTCTGCGAGGCATAGTGATGCCCCGTATCCACCAGCACCTTGGCTTGAGGACCCGCCGCACGCGCCAGGAGCAGCGCCATGCCCCAATCGGCGATGTCGGTGTGATAGAAAGCGGGTTCAAAAGGCTTGTATTCGATGAGCATGCGCTGATCCGGAGACAACTCGCCATGAGATTCCTGCAATGCTTCTTCGAACCACCGCTTGCGCTGACGCATGTTTGCAGTTCCTGGATAGTTCGATCCATCCGCAAACCACAAGGAAATGTCTCTGCTGTTCAGACGCCGCGCGATTGCAACGCTCTCCTTTATGCTCTCGAGTGCACGTTTGCGAATCGACGGATCAGGATTGCCAAACGATCCATATTTGTATTCCTGATCTTGAAAGAGATTGGGGTTGATGGAACCGGGTGTAACTCCATAGCGGCTGGCAAAACGTTGGATCTCATCCGTACTTTCGACACCATCGGGACAATCCCATAACACATGCAGGGCCACAGTCGGACAAACCCCGGTAAGAAAGTGCACCTGGCCGGCGTCGCTGAACTTTTCCTCGGTGGTCGTAGCTGCTGCCGGTTGGATAAACTTCCCAAAACGTGTCCCGGTGTTGGCAAAACCCCAGGAAGGCAGTTCAATGCGAAAGGTCTCGAGCGCGGCGAAAATCTTTTCACTCCTTGGTGCGTTCATGCAAAACCCCTTTCAGGGACCGAAGATTACAATCATTTCCTTGCCCAGGTCACGGTTTTCCTCAGCAATTTCCTCGTTCCGCATAGCGAAATGGATAGATGGTCGTCGAAAGCTCGGCATCGTCCTAATGCAACCTATTGATTGTAATCGGGAATGGTTCGGGCATGGCGCAATCTAGAAGCGCCGGTGGCTACCCTGCGGCAGCCGAGCAACAATTCGCCCTGTCGATTCCGGGCTGCGGAGAAGACTACGATTTTCGTTGAGTGCCCCCGAACCCATCCACCTGGGTCGATGTTCTCGGGAGGGACTCGCAGGTTGAGGTTTTCGGTGGGCAATCGTCGGGGGAGTGGCTGTGTTTACAATTAGTTGTGGCAGCCGGACCTATAAGCCGAATTGGCCGGGCTGCATTCGAAACCGACAACTTATTTGAAATCAATCGCTGCGGAGGATCAATGATATCAACTTTGGCAGTGATGGCAGGTTTTGCGTCCAGCGTCACATCTTAAGTTTAGTCGGG
>JASHSL010000199.1 GCA_030040855.1 Terriglobales bacterium | reverse complement strand
CAACGTCGCCCGGCCATTTCTTTCTTTCGAGCAGCCAGCGAAGCAACACGGAGAAGATCTTGTGGGAGTCGACGAAGCTGCCATCTTCAGCGACCGCGCCAATGCGGTCGGCGTCGCCATCATTGGCGAGTCCGGCATGACAATGTTCTCCGACTACGGTTTCTTGCAGCATCGCCAGGTTCGGTTCGATGGGCTCGGGGTTAATTCCGGGGAATAACGGGTTCAACTCCTGGCGAATCGCCACGTGTTCCACCCCGTGGTCGCGAAAAATCTGGCTCAGCACCCCCCGTCCGGAGCCATACATCGAGTCCACGGCAAACTTGAGCTTGGCTTGGCTGATCCGCTCGAGATCGGCGAAGCGGCAAACCGCCTGGACGTAGGAATGCTTAAGGTCCACTTCCTCGATCGGGGCTTTCGAGCCGTTGAGTCGAGTGCCGGCGTCCAGTTGTTCCTCAATCTGGTGAATGATCTGGGGAGTGGCTGATCCGCCGAACTTGCCTTTGAACTTCACTCCATTCCAGTTCCAAGGATTGTGGCTCGAGGTGATGACCACACCACCGGCCGCGCCAAGTTGCTTCACCGCGAGAGAAATGGCCGGGGTGGGTGTGTAGTCGTTCGCCAGCTTGACGGGGATCGAGGCCGCGGCCAGCACCTCCGCAGCGACCCACGCCACCCGCTCGGAGGCGAAGCGAGTGTCGTAGCCAACCACCACGCCGCGACTGGGATCTTCGTGCTTTCGAATGTAGGCTGCGATCGCGGCCGAAACCCGGCGCACATTCTCGTAGGTGAAGTCGTCGGCAATGATGCCGCGCCAGCCATCGGTGCCAAACTTAATTTTGCTCATGCTTCGTCAAACCCGTGATGGTGAGTTGGAAAAAAGCCGCATCCGGCGCTTCCTCAAGCCACCGCACCCCAGTTCTATGTGCTTACACCAGTTTGTGCAGTTTCTTCTCGTCCAGATACTGCACAACCTTCCCCACATCCTGCGCCTGTGCGCGGGTGGTGAGCAACAACGCGTCCGCCGTCTCTACCACGACCAGGTTGCTTACCCCGACCGCCGCCACAAATTTTCCCGGGGCATGAATGTAGTTGTCCTGCGCGTCCAGGGCGAAGATGCCCGCCGCGGAGATCAGGTTGCCATCCTTGGGCTGCCGCTTGGCCACGTGGTGCTCGTGCAAGGCCGTCCACGAGCCCAGATCGTTCCACCCAAATTCGGCGGGAAGACAGAAAATGCCCGAGGCTTGCTCTCCCTTTGCCGAGCGCGGCTCGAGCACCGCGTAATCAATGCTAATGTTTTCGCATTGCGGGTACAGGCGCGCAAAAACGCGCACGAACCTGGCCGTGCCATAGGCGGCAGCAATCTGCTCCAAGATCGCGGCCGTGTTGGGAAGATGCTCCCGGAGGGCGCTGACGAGGGTGCGGGCGGACCAGAGGAACATTCCGCTGTTCCAGTAATAATTGCCCGCTTCGAGGAACGAGCGCGCCCGGGCGCTGTCGGGCTTTTCCGTGAATCGGCGCACGCGCAGCACTCCCGGGCTCATGGCCGCGCCGACTTCAATGTAGCCGTAGCCCGTCTCGGCGCGGGTGGGACGAACGCCGAGGACAACGATATTCTCGCCGGAGCGAGCGATCTCGATTCCCCCGCGCAACCGTTCGCGATACTGGGACTCCTGCTCGATCACGTGGTCGGAAGGGAACAAGCCGAGGATGGCCGCAGGATCGGTGCGAAGAAGCAAGAATGCGGCCAAGCCGATGGCCGGCGCAGTGTTTCTGCCCACCGGTTCAGCCAGAATCTGCCGCCTGCCCAGTCGCGGAAGTTGGCGTGTCAGTTCCGCGCGCAAGTCGTGGTTGCTGATGATCCAGCAACGGCTGGCGGGAGCGAGCGGCAGCAAACGTCGAATCGTCTGCTGGATCATGGTCTCCCGCCCATCTAAAGCAAGTAACTGTTTGGCGCGACGCTTGCGGCTCATGGGCCAGAAACGGGTGCCTCGGCCTCCGGCGAGAATAACGGGATAGAAGTTCAGGTTGGTTTTCCGCAAGGACTCATGCCCCTACTTCGCTCATTTGCGTGCCTGGTTCCGCAACCACGGTCAGAGCTCGGTTAACGGTTCCGGTACTTCCTGATTCGGCAACGACGATTTTAAGAACCGGATCGACCATTGTGGCCTTACCTCAACGCCATCAAGCGCAGCCGGCACCACCACGGCCTCGCCCTTGGCTACGGCCACGGGCTCACAGCCTGCCGATTCGATGATGCCACACCCCTCGAGGACCACCAGAATCTGGGTCGAGCGTTTGCCCATCGCGGGTCGAAGATCGTAGGCTTGGCTCAGTTCGAACAACTCCACCACAAAATAGGGCGAAGCAAGAAGCGGCCAACGGCAGTTCCGCTCGCCCTCGATCCTGGTCGGCGCCGGAGAAATGACCTTGCCAGACCCTACCCGTTCCTTCACCGCGGATAACCCATCCCGCAGGTGCAACTGGCGCGGCCGGCCATAATCATACAACCGGTAGGTTATGTCGCAGGGCTGTTGCGTCTCGACGATGATCGAGCCCGGCCCTAACGTGTGGACCGTACCGCCCGCGACGTAGATCATGTCACCCGGTCGCACCTCCATCCAGTTCAGCAGCTCCTCGGCTCGTTCCCGCAGGATGGAATCTTCAAGCTGAGCTCTGGTTACCCCCGGTTTCAGTCCAATCGCCACTTGGGCACGCTCGTCGGCGTGAGCCACATACCAGCATTCAGTCTTGCCCGAAGCGTGTCCCAGCCTGCGGGCGGTTTCGTCATCCGGATGTACTTGAACCGAAAGCTTTTGGCAAGGAAACAAGAACTTGACGAGCAGGGGGAATCGAGCCGGAGCAGGAGCGGTTTCGCCGACCAAATCGCGTCCGTACTTGGCGCTCAACCTGGCCAGTGACTGGCCCCGTAGCCAACCGTTCGCCACTTGGGAATGGTCCGCAGTCAACCAGGCCTCGCCAATTGTTTCGGCAAAATGATGCTGGGGGTAAATCGGCGACAAGTCCCGCGTTCCCCAGGGGCGTGGGTCGAAGATCGGCAACATGACGAGAGGGTACAGGTCGTGCGTGGAAGTCATAACTGGATTATCCGCCGGAGCACGGGACGGGACCGAGACGGTCTGCCCCGCTTATACAGAACCGAGGTCGGGAAACCCACCCGGGCAGTTCTAGATGGCCGCCAGAAACTTGCGCATACGCTCCAGACCGCGGTCCAGCTCGGCCATCGAGGTCGCATAGGATATGCGAAGGTGATGGCCGGTCCCGAATCCCTCCCCCGGCACGGTGGCGACATGAGCTTCCCGCAGGAGTCTGCCGGCCAGCTCCGAAGCCGATCGAATGGCAGCGCGGCCCAAGAAGGAAGAAACATTGGGATAGGCATAGAAGGCACCCTGGGGCAAGGTACAAGTGATTCCGGGAATGGAACGCAGGCCTTCGACCACATGGTCGCGGAGTTTGATGTACTCAGCGCGCATTTCGCCGACGCACTGCTGCCCACCCTTCAAGGCCGCCACCGCCGCTTTCTGCACAATGGATGTGGGATTCGAGGTCGATTGGCTTTGCAGCTTCTGGATTGCGCCCGCAATCGCCGCCGGAGCCAAGGCGAAGCCCAAACGCCATCCTGTCATGGCGTAGGTTTTCGAAAGAGATCCGACGATCACCACCCGCTCCCGGAACTCGCGCAACGAGCCCACGGAGAAGCGTCGCTCGGTGTAGTTCAGGTATACGTAGCACTCGTCGGACATTACCCAGATGCCGCGCTCGTGCGCCATGCGCACGACCTCGGCCATGTCGTCCGGCGACATGACCGCGCCGGAAGGATTCGCCGGCGAGTTGAGAATGATCAGTTTGGTGCGAGGAGTCAGCCGGCGCGCGATCATGGCCGCGGTGATGCGGAAGGACTGACTCTCGTCGGCTTCGACGAGAACGCAATCTCCCCCAGCGTAGCGCACGATGTCCTTGAAGGAAACCCAGTAGGGAACGGGAAGGATCACTTCATCGCCGTGGTCGACGAGCACTTGGATGGCATTAAAGATGGCATGCTTGCCGCCGACGCATGCGACCACTTCTTCGCGCCGGTAATCGGAATCAAAATCCACCGCATGGCGATGCACAATCGCGTCGCGCAGCTCGGCCGTGCCCCCCACCGGAGTATATTTGCTGAAGTTACTGTGAATGGCGACAATGGCTGCATCCTTCACGTGCTGGGGCGTCGGGAAATGCGGCTCCCCCGCGCCAAAGTCCACCACGTCGATACCTTGCTGTCGCAGGCTGTCGGCTTCATTGACCACTGTGAGCGTCGCCGAAGGTTCAATGCGGTTGATGCGCTCGGTAAGTCGGACGCTAGGGGCAGCCACGGTGCTGGTCATCCTCGTTTCCTCGGCTTGAGATCCCTGGCATGCTGGAGCTTCACGGCGGGATCGAGCTTCTCCCGAAGCCGCCGCTCGACCAGGTCGGGGACCAGGCCCTTGATCGAACCACCTAATTGCGCAACTTCTCGCACCAATCGGGAACTCAAGTAGGAATATTGTTCCGCCGGCATCATAAATACGGTTTCCAGGTTGGGCTGCAATCTGCGGTTCATCAAGGCCATCTGTAACTCGTATTCGTAGTCGCTGATCGCCCGAATGCCGCGAAGCACCGCTCCGGCCTTGACTTTCGCGGCATAATCGACGGTCAGACCATCGAAAATATCCACCCGCACGTTGCTGAAATCTTCCGTCATGGCTTCGAGCATCAACGCACGCTCGGACAGGGCAAACAAGGGGGCTTTGTCCAGGTTGCGAAGAATTGCCACGATCAGTCGATCGAAGATCTTGCTTCCCCGCTCAATCAGATCCAAATGACCGTTGGTCGGGGGATCAAACGAGCCGGGATAGATGGCAATGACTTTTCTCAATCAGCCTCGTGGCGCGCCGAACTGAGTTGATTAAGCAAGGATTGTAAGCGCCTGAGATGGGAATGGCAATCGGGCCTTTGGGCTAGATTGGGCTAGATGGCTGGGGCGGCGGACCCGATCCTATGCCTTGCCGGCTGGGCACCGCACCACGGGGGGCGAGCCGGTTCACAACTTTTTACCTGTTTTTACCCCCGTTTGACACCTCCCAGTCGGCAATTGACTATGTTAAGTCGACCGATCTGAGCGCGGGATCGGGAACCTTTATGACGTTGAAGCGGCCATGGAACGAGCGTACCCGGCTGATGCTGACGCTAGAGCTCGCCGTGGTGTTGCCGGCCGCAGTGCTGGTCCTGTTGGGCGTCGTGCATTTGAACCAGATCGAGCGCGATAAAGGCGTGCAGGCGGCTTTCCAGAGAGAGTTCAGCCAAGTCCTCAAAATCTCGGAGAAGCAGATCAACCAGAACGCGTACGAATTGGCGGATGAGGTGAGAAACGAGATTCCTCCCGCCGGCGACGCTTGCGCGGAAACCTTGGATCGGATTCTGGCTGCGCACGCCTATCTTGCCCACGTCTTCGTCTATGACCCAAGCA
>JASHSL010000198.1 GCA_030040855.1 Terriglobales bacterium | reverse complement strand
AGAGCTATTTCTGATACACGAAGTGGCCACGGCGGTTCTCTTGCCAGCACGACTCGGTGTGCTCGGTGCAGAACGGCTTCTCCTTGCCGTAGCTGATGGTTTTGATGTTCGCGGTGCTGACTCCATCCTGTACCAATGCGTTCTTGACCGCATTGGCGCGACTGTCCCCTAAGGCCAAGTTGTACTCCGTCGAGCCGCGCTCGTCGCAGTGTCCTTCGATGGTGAACTGTATATTGGGATGCTGCTTGAGGAAGCTGGCATCGCCTTCGAGCGCACTTTGCTGATCGGAGCGAATATCAGCCTTGTCATAATCGAAGTAGATATCCCTCACGTTTTGCGCGAACAGTTCTTCCTCCGAGGGAGAGGGCGGGGGTGGTGGCGGAGGTGGCACGGTGACCGTAACCCGAGCGGTGGCGGTCTGCGTGCCTCCCGGACCCTTGGCCGTCAGAGTGTAGGTGGTGGAATCGGTGGGCGTCACTTGTTGCGATCCACTGGGCTCCACCGCTCCGATTCCATCAATGCTGACGTCAGTGGCATTGGACGTTTCCCAGCTCAGCGTCGTCGACTGGCCCTTCTCGATCGTGTTGGGATTCGCCGTAAGCGACGCGGTCGGCGCCGCTGGCGGCGGGGGCGGGGGGGGCGGCGGGGGTGGGGTTTTCTTATGACAGGCACCAAGAAACAGCACGGCGCACAAGGCGAGAATGAGCGTGATCCACTTCACTGGTTGCTGCTTCACTTTTCCTCCCTACAAGCGCGCTCGCGATCGAGATCGCGCTTTCGAATTCGGTACAACCCAATGAACCGACATCGCCAAACGGGGAAAACCACGAATCTACTATTTCCAACTCCAGTTGGGCTGCGTGTTGCTCCCTGACACGGTTAACGGCTTCTGATTGGTGCCGTCGGCCAGCATGGTCCAGATTTGCTCGCTTCCCGAACGGCTCGACTGCAATACAACATGGCGCCCATCCGGCGACCAGGAGGGGAAGTCGTTGCGTCCGCCATCGTGCGTCAACTGCACCCACTGCTTGCTGGCAATATCCATGAGGTAGATGTCTTGGGCGCCAGGCGCCCCCGGACCATAATGGCGGATCCAAGAAAACACGAGGAACTGCCCGTTGGGCGACCAGGCTGGGGAGACCGCGTACCCCTGATCGGTCAGTCTCTGGACGTTGGTTCCGTCACTTTCCATGGTGTAAATCTGGGGAAGATCGGTGCGACCGCTGACCCAGGCGATTTGCGCCCCGGTTTTCGGATTCCACGTCGGCGACACATCGGGCAGCCTGGAGGTCGTCAATCGCCGCAGATTGCCCCCCGACTGATCGATCACGTAGATCTCCGAGACCCCGGTGCGGGAGGAAGAAAGCGCCAGTTTGCTGCCATCGGCAGACCACGCCGGGGAAAGATTGGTTCCGCCCAGCCGAGGAAACGAAACCAGGCGGTTGAGATCCATGGAATACATCAGGATTTCCCAGCCCGACTTGGTAAGAGAGGAAAACGCCAAGCGGGATCCGTCGGGCGAAATTCGTGGCGAGAGCGAGATCGAGTTGAGATGGGTGATCTGATGCTGATTCGCTCCATCGTAGTCCATGGCCCAGATTTCTTTGTGCCCGCTTCGGTTGCTGACAAAGTAAATTTGACTCTCGGCATTGCCGGGAATTCCGCCGCCGAGTCGGAAGATGATCTCGTCGGCGAACTTGTGGGCCGTGATTCGTGCCGCGGCCGTGCTGGCTGCATCCGTATACTGCTTGCCCAAGACCTGGGGTGCGGTGACGTTTTTCACGTCATAGAGCCAGCCCTGGACGGTCATTTGATTGCCGCTGGCGGCGAGATTGCCGAACACCAGCATGGCGGCATTGGGCGGCGGCTGATTCCAAGCAGAGAACCTCACTTCCGCGGGATTTTTGGGAACCTCCAGAGGGTAGAAGCTCTTCGAGACCATGTCGAAAATTCCGGCATTGTCCAAGTCGCCCCACAGCGTTTCATTGAAGACTCGAAGGAGATCGGGGTTGGATGTGTTCGGGCTCGTCGGCTGGAAGTCCGTAACCGCCAGGCGGACCTTTTCCACTCCTAGCCCGGTTCCGGTCTTGATCCAGTCTTGCGCGGAGGCGGGCCGCCACAGAGCGAGCAACGCCAGCAAAACCAGGACAGAGCCGCCTCGTTTCCGCGCTCTCTCGCGCCTCTGACTTGGGCTTTCCCCCAGGCGAAGGCTACGCCCGTGCCTCCCTGTAATCGGAAAGTTCAAAGAAAATATCGTCTTCGGGCTAAAATTGCAGTTCAATAATCGATCCCTTTCCTGGACTGCCCACGCAAACCATGGCCAGTTTCCGCCTTCTGCCAAACTCACGAGCACAGCCCAGGACCGCTGCTCGGACTCGAACCCGCATGCCTCCGTCGTTCCACGACCTTTGCGACCTATCTTTTGTAGTCAAACCAAAACTCGACGGAGACTTGATTGCCGGCGTAGTCGCTCGGCAGCGGACCGAAGGTATCGATGCGCTGCAAGGCCCGTGTGGCCGATAGATCCAAGGAGGGCACTCCACTGGATTGCTCGATCTCGATGTTCGTGGGTCGCCCGTCGCGATGAATCTCAAAGGTCACATAGACCCGGTGAGCGTCGGTAATGCGAGGGTCCACCTCATATTTCAACCAGTTCTCCGAGACTTTTTGCTGCACTACGCGAACGTACCAGGCGTAGCGAGTGCCAAAGTCGCCCCCCGCCCCGGTAAACCCGAAGCCTCCCTTGGCTCCGCCCGCGCTAAACCCGCCATAGGGTCCGCTGACCGGTCCGCCTTCCCCGAAGGGGACCACGTTGGACGCTTCTTCTGGTGGTTCCGGCGGCGGCTTGCGCTCACTAGCGCTGGTCTTCGGCTTGGGCTTCACTTTGACGTTCTTGTCGGGGATGGGAATCGCGTTCGGTACTTCTTCCCTGGGTTTCGGAAGCGATTGACTCAATCCCTTGGATTCATTGGCCAGCACATTCTCGGTTTCCGTGGGATTGGCCGGCAGCGGAACCGTGCTGACCAGACTGACGCCAATGGCTTCCCCACCACCTCCCGCCCCCCAAGTTCCTCTCCGCGCGCTCGGGGCCAGGGTCGTATACAACACGATGCCCCCAGCCACCGCCAGGTGCAGGGCAACCGACCGGGCAAGATTGCGGCCCCAACGATCATGCTCAAAGAAAATCTCAGCTTCCATGGCTTTGAAGCGGCTGGGTCACGATGCTGACGTTCGTGATTCCCGATTGCTTAACTGCGTCCATCACCGTGGCAAAGGCCCCGAAGGGCACGTCCTCATCGGCGCGAATGAAAATCGATTGATGCTGCGGGTCGCGAATCTTCTGCCGAAGCTCGGACGCAATCTGGTTGATGTTGATAGGATTGTTCCCCAAAAAGACCCGCTGTTGTTTGTCAATGCTGATGACCAGCCGTTCCTCGGTGATCTCTTTCACGGTTCGGGTCTTGGGAACATTGACCTCAATGCCGGATTGCAGCACCGGGGCGGTGACCATGAAAATGATGAGCAGCACCAGGACAACGTCAACCAAGGGGGTGATATTGATGTCGGCAAGAGAAGTTTGAGTGCGCCCGTTCGGAGCCGTAAAGGCCATTACCGCCGCACCTCCGGAGCCTCCAGCGGACGGTAGCTTGGTTGCGCCTGTCCGCGCTCGACGGCATTCAGCATTTCGAGAGCAAAATCATCGCCTCGGGCAGCGAATTGCCGAATGGAACTGCCAATCAGGTTGTAGGCAATGACCGCCGGAATGGCCGCTGCCAGACCGGCTGCAGTGGTGATCAGCGCTTCGGAAATTCCGGGAGCGACCGCGCGCAAGGTCGCCGCACCCGCCGTCCCTAGGCCATGGAAGGCATCGATGATGCCCCAGACGGTGCCGAACAGACCTACGAATGGGGTCACCGCTCCGGTAATCGCCAGCCAGGGCAGGTTTCGCTCAAAGCGGCTCAACTCCTCGGAGGCGGCAATCTGCATGGCCCGATAAATCGCGGTGGGGCTTTTGACCACCCCGCTCGGAACCGCGCCCTGCCTGTGGTATTCCTCGAAGCCTCCTTCAAAGACGGCCACCAAAGGGCTCGGCCTGAAGCGGTCGGCGACGGCAGCGACGTCGGCGAGACGTTGGGCTTTGCGAAAGCTGCGCAGAAAACGCCCGCTCTGCAGGCGAGCGCGTTGCAGCAGACTCCACTTCGCGAGGATGATGGCCCAGGAAATGATGCTAAAGGCGAGGAGAATCAAGAGCACGGCTTTGGCGACGGCACCGGTCTCCCCCACCAACTCGACAATCTCGCCACCGATGACAGCTGCCAGGAACGGAGAAAAATCCATGTTGTTTAGGAGGCTAAATATGATTTGATTATAGACGAACGGCACCAGTTGGCTGTGGAAACCCCACCCGTGGAACCCCGTGCATTAACAGGTTTTCACTGTATTCGATCGGGCTGCACGCGCACTTGTTCTTTCTTCCCGCAGCGGACTCGGTCGGAGCAGGCCAGCGATCGGTCGGCACCCGTCCACTGATTCCGACCGCCCCTCGTTCCCATGGTTCAAAACCCATGGCCAGTTAGAGTTTTCATGCTATTCTTCGCTCAATTCTTTCTCTCGGGATCACCGGTGCTTGCGGAACTACGGCTGGAAAACTACGCCGTCATCGACTCGGTCGCAGTAGAGTTCGGCCCCGGCCTCAATCTGCTGACCGGGGAAACAGGTGCTGGAAAATCCATCCTTTTGGACGCGCTCGCCCTACTCCTGGGGGAAAAGGCTTCTAGCGAGATCATCCGGAGTGGAGCTGAGCGAGCCGTCATTGCGGCCGTCTTCGAGCTTGACGAGGGGGCGGGGAAGGCGGCGATGCGCCTCCTGCGCGAGAACGGAATCGATTTTGAGGAGGAGTCGCTGATCCTGCGGCGGGAGATAGGGCTCGGCGGCA
>JASHSL010000197.1 GCA_030040855.1 Terriglobales bacterium | reverse complement strand
TGTTCGATTGACACCGGCAGGTCCAGCCCCAAACGGGCGGCGACGGCTTCGGCCTCCCGCATGATTTCCCGCGCCAGGTTCGACACGTCGGGATCGCGCACCATTTGCGCCAGGGTCGCACCGGTCAACGCACTCAGGGGGTTGAAGGCGACATTGCCGAGAAGCTTGACCCAGATTTCGTTGCGGATGTGTGCCGTAATGGGAGCCCGCAGGCCGGAGGCGAGTAGGGCCTCGGCAATCTGGCGGACGCGCTCGGAGCGAGTTCCGTCCGGCTCCCCAAGCGAAATGCGGTTGCCTTCGATATGGCGAATGACGCCCGGGGCGACGACTTCGGTGGAGAAATACACGATCGATCCCACCACCCGTGGGCTTTCGATCGCGGCGGAGATGACTCCCCCGGGGTCCACACGTTCCAACCGCAGATTGTTCCAGGCCCCGCCGAAGTTCTCGAAGAACCACCAGGGCACGCCGTTTTGCGTACTGACGACGGTCGTACCCGGAGCCAGGACGGCCTTCAGTTGGGGCGCGAGTTGCGGCAAGCTGTGGGCTTTGACGCCCAAAAAGACCACGTCGACGGGCCCCACTTCCGCCAGGGTGGCGCGAATGTGGGGGCACGCCTGAAAATTGCCGGTGGCACTGTTGACTTCGACGCCATGTTCTCGGATGGCGTGAAGCTGGGCACCGCGCGCCACCAGCGTGACGTCAAGACCGATCCGAGCCATGCGGGCTCCGAGGTAGGCTCCGACCGCGCCGGCTCCTACGATGAGTACTTTCATCCTTGCTCATCCGCGACTGCTGCCGCGACGGCCCGCCGCCGAATTTTGCCGGTTCCCGTGGTGGGAATGCTTTCGACCAAATAGATTTTCTTGGGACACTTGTATTCGGCCAGGTGCTCGCGACAAAAGTTCCGCAAGGACGACTCGCTCGCGCCTCCGGCCTGGTGCAACACCACGGCGGCCGCCACTTCCTCACCCAGGGTGGGATGGAGGAAACCGAAGGTCACGGCATTCGCCACCGCAGGATGTTTCAAGAGCACCTCGTCGACTTCGTGGGGCGCGATATTCTCGCCTCCGCGAATGATGATGTCTTTAATCCGTCCGGTCAAGTGCAGGTAGCAATCGCGATCCAGATATCCCTGATCGCCGGTGCGAAACCATCCATTCACGAAGCATCTGGCATTGGCTTCGGGATGGTTTTCGTATCCCCGGAAGACGTTCGGCCCTTGGATGACGACCTCGCCGCGTTGGTCGGTGCCAAGGTGGTTTCCCTGCGCGTCCATGACACTGATACGGATCCCCGTCCCAACCCCCACCGACCCTGGTTTGCGGTGCCGCGGCGGCAAGGGGTTGGACGTCATCTGATGGGAGGCTTCAGTCATCCCATAAGCTTCCACGAACGGGACCCCGAAGATATCCTCCATTTTCTGAATGGTCTCGGCGGAAAACGGCGCGCTGCAGGAACGAATAAACCGCAGAGAGCGGGAGTCGCTTGGCTTCTCGCGGGTGCGGGCCAAGATCAGTTTATGCATGGTGGGCACGCCCGAGAACCAGGTCACGCGGTGGTCCCGCACCCAGCGCCAGAACGAGAGCGGGTTGAACTTCGCGGGCAGGATCACAGTGCCCCCCGATAGTAAGGTGGAGACGGCCGAGGCCATGATTCCGTGAATGTGGTAGAGCGGCATGATGCAAAGGGCAACGTCTTCTTCCGAGAGCGTGTACGTGTTCGCAATATTGGCTGCCGAAACTGCCAGGTTGAAATGCCGCAACGGAACCCGCTTGGGTCGACCGGTGCTGCCGCTGGTGTGCAGCACCAGGGCGATATCGTCCGGGGTCGGAGGGGCGGCCGAGACTCCCTTCCGAGCACCCTCGAGCCGCACCTCTCCCTGTGGGTTCATGGCGACGGCGAGAACGGGAATTCCAAGATCCGCGGCTGCACTGCGAGCATACTCCGCTTCGGCCGGTGGACAGAGCAAGACGCGGGCGTCCGTGTCGCGCAAGAAAAAGAGGAACTCCTCGTAGGGATAGGCGGGATTGAGTGGGGCAGCGGTGCCAGCAATCGATGCCGCAAGAAGACTCACCAGAGCCGGCAGACCGTTCGGCAAGGCAATCGCCACCCGGTCGCCACGCGCGATGCCGGCGGAAGCCAAGACATCGGCCATCGAGAGTACCTGTTGTCGCAGCGAATCATAGGTCAGGCGAATCTGCAGGTCGGGGAGAACTACGGCCGTGTGACTGTCGGCAAAGTGCAAAACATCCAACAAAGTCTCTACGGATTTTAAGGTCATCGACATTTCAATACTAATCTAGCCAAGTTTGTTGGCTGGCTCGGGGCCGAAAATCTTCGAGCGCGACCGCCTCTACGCGAGCCGATGGCGCATCTCAATCCAAGTTCATTCCGCTGATCTCATGATAAAGAACCTCTATCACGGTTGGGGCGGCGATCGGCCGAGGATGGGGAGGCTGCTGGGAGAGGATCTGTGTTCGCCACGCACCCGGGCCGGCAGAGGAACAAGCGCCGGAAGACCCGGGGATTACTTCACGTGGGTCTCCTGATAGTGCAACTCTCTCCACCGGCCGTCACGCTTGACCCAAACCTCTCCAACGTAGACCCGCGAGTACCGCAAGACAGACCTCGGAGGGAATTCCATCGTAACTTCATAGACCACGAATGCAGCATCCGGTCCTAAGGGAGTCACCTTCAAACCCCAGAGTGTGTAATGAAAGACATTTTCGTTGGCGACTTCACTCACCGCTTGCCCCTTCGTGCGCTCCCCTCGGCCATCGGTTTCTACCCCCTCAAAATCGTCCGCCAGCAGATCTGCGTAGGCTTTCTTGTCTTTGGTTTTGAGCGCCTCCCATTCCGCCTGGACTCTGGATTCGAACAGAGATTTCAAGTCTGGTTCGGCTTGAGCGACGTTGCCTGGCTTGCTTTGCGCGACACCGCCCTCCCCGAGCACCAGGCCAAGCAGGAGCAACCCGACACCGATTTCTATCCCATTATGCATGAATCGTTTCCCGCCAAGAAAACCTGGAATGCTATCACCATGTGGGCGGCGGTTCCAAGCGGTCACCGGCGGGGGGGTGCCCTAATTTGAATTTTAGATTAAGGGAGTTTGGGGTCGGGGCGAATTTTGCCATTTTCCGTCTCCTAACGGGCGATCACGTCGGTAAGGATGTCACGCATCGTTTTAGCGATGCGCCAAGGCTCACTCTGATAAGGCACGCGCGGGTTGTGCCGGAAACGCGCAACCTGCAATCAGTGGCGGGTGCTCTGGTACAATGCACGGATCAGAGGTTAGGAGAATGGAAATGCCGAATGCCTTGGACGCGTATCTGTCGGCCGTGCAGAAATTCCAAGAGTGTGCCGCGCCTGTACTGGAGAATCTCATTAAGGCGCGAGAAGCATACGAGAAAGCTTTACAGGCTAGTGCCGAGATTCGGCAGATTTTGACCTCGCACGATGACGTTCTTGGTTCCGTAATGGTCAAGCTGCGGGACACGGTGAGCCAACACTTGGTCGCTAGGGGTGAGCCGAAGAAACCGATCCCAATGTTCCCTAGAGACGACGAGGAGGTCACCGCACTCCTCCGACAGGTTCTGGAAGAGCACTCTAAACTAGCTGATGACGAGACTGGTAGGGAAGCATTCGCAGCACCGCAGGAATCAGGGGCCGACATCAAGAAGCCCGCTGCAACCGATGAGAAAACTGGCGCGGAGGCACCAGCAGAAACGAAGAGGAAGAAGGGGACTGTGGATGTAAGCGAGCGGATCAGTGGCAACGATGCTGCCTGAGAAACTACTCGGGATAACGAATCCCATGCGATGCTGGGTGCGCAGCGATGAAGCCCCGAAAATGTGTTCGTATCGTTTGATGTTCGAGCAGCATGAACGGGAACAAGAGTGCAATTCTGGGGCGCCGGCCATTTGGCAGATGCTCCTCACTCACCGCTTAGGAAAGACCAGAGGTTACGATTGCTGAGCCGCCCAAGTTTGGGGCGTTATGTTCGCGAGAGAAGGAATGGGAAGGTCTGACAGGCCGGGAAGGATAGCTGCCAACTAGCCACGCCCCGGAATCTTCAAACGCCTACGGCTTTCGACGATCGATAGAATAGCTGCGATCCTCGGGCCGGCCTGTAAGCTGCCGATGTGGATCCAGTTTTTTCGCCCGATGGCTACGGGTCACGTCGCATTCTCCGCCAGATTATTACTCAACTCCAGTTCGCGATATTCCTTCGGCCGATCCCGTCCACTGCTCTGCGCCAGGAACGGGGTAGGTGGGGCAAGGTGCGAGCCTTGCAACGCTTGCTGACCCACTCGTCTAGTGGCAAGGTTCTCGCGGTTCGACGAGGGACAGAAAACGATGATAGGAAAACCCCTGGTGTGGACCGAAAAATCTGGGGACACACCAGAAAAGAAGACATGGGCCAGTTCAGGAACTCAAACGCAGGGGATATCAACCTCAGCCCTTGCGACGTGTCTACATCCCGAAATCGGACGGCCAAACGATGCGCCCTCTCGTGATGGTGATGTTTCTGATCTCATGGGTACGCATATCCATTCTCACCGGTTGACACCCGTTTGCTGCTGTCTTCGTGCTAGCCTTGGTAGGACTGAGAGACAGGGAGTTCTGTCCGCGCGCGGAGTTGACGTTGGGCCTATCGAGCGGGACCGGCAGGGGCTCGCTATTTTGAAATTCATGATCCCCCCCCAGAAAGCCGCCACGCAGGTTCCTGAGACCGGCGCGGCTTGATACAAGGCTCCCTCCGGTAATGGCTCTTGAACCACTAGCCCGGTGGGCATTGCACCCTCGGTTGCCATCCTCGGCCGAAGTTAGCCATCACTAAGGTACTTTTGAATGACTTTCGTCATCAGGACGCCGGAGGCAAGGCCAGATTACGCTGGGAGCCGAGCTAGAGCGTGGACTGGCTTGCGTCAACCCTACCTCTCTCGACATAGGGTTAGGAGACCCCGATGATCTTCAAGACTATGGCCTGGTTCTCCCTGGTTTTCGCGACCTCCGCTTTAGCCCAACAGAGGATCTCCCTCGTAGGCTCAGGATCGAATGTTCCCAGCCCTCTTTACTCCGTGTGGATCGAGGATTTCAACAAGAAGAATCCGCAGATTCAGGTGCGCTACCTTCCGCTTGGCACCTCCGCGAGCATCCAGCAGATCAGTATGGGCTCCGGCGACTTCGGCGGCGGGGAGATCATCTTGAGTAAGGAGGAGATGCAAGGCAAGGTCCCTCTGATGCAGATTCCGACCGTCCTTGTAGGCATTGTGCCTATCTATAACCTGCCCGGCGACCCGGAGCTTAATTTCTCAGGGGATGTGTTAGCCCAGATCTTTCTCGGCAAGATCACCAACTGGAAAGATCCTCGGCTCGCCAAGCTGAATCCCAAGCACGAGTTACCCGATCTGCAGATCACAGTGGTGCACCGCACGGTGGGCAAAGGCTCCAACTATATTTTGACCGACTTCCTCGCAAAAGCTAGTTCCGAGTTCCGCTCGAAAGTAGGCAAGAGCCCCTCGCCCCCTTGGCCTCTCGGGTTGGAGGCCAACCGCGGTGAGGATATGGTGGCCAAGGTAGCTAGTACCCAGGGCGCGCTGGGATACGTGGAGTGGAATTTCGCCAAGCATTCCGGAATTGGCTACGGGGCGGTCGAGAACGCCGCCGGACAATTTGTTCGCGCCAGCACGGCGAGCATTTCCGCCGCGTGTAAGGCCCTCGAAACCACCATGCCCAATGACTTCCGGATCTCGCTCGTAAATGCTCCGGGAAAAGACGTGTATCCGATCACGAGCTTCACCTGGATCTACGTTCCGACTTCGGAGTGGTCGAGCGAACGGGGCCGCGCCTTGAAGGCATTTCTTGACTGGGCCCTCGATAACGGGCAGTCCCTGGCCGAGGATCAGGGCTACGCGGTTTTGCCGCACGCGGTTCAGCTCAAAGCCCAGGCCGCGATCGCAGCGGCTGGCGAAAGCCATTGAGCGGAATCCTGCCTCTGTCGAGGTGCCGAACCTCGTCTCCCCTTCGCTGAAGGTCTGCTATAGTTCGTCGCGGCATGGCAGCCTTCCGCACCCAACTGTCCGGGTCTCGAGTTTCATCGCGGCTCACGACCAACCAAGTTCGCGGTTTCTGGGCTTCCTGGGGAGGATGGACGCTTGACGGCCTCGATTCATTCCTCTACGCGCTGGTCCTGGTCCCCTCGCTGCGCGAGTTGCTGCCTCGCTCGGGCATTGCGGCCACCACCGGCAATGTGGGGTTCTACGGAGGCCTGCTCTTCTCGTTGTTCCTGATCGGGTGGGGGCTGGCCTTTCTCTGGGGACCGCTGGGAGACAGAGTGGGGCGGGTGCGCACGCTAATGTTGACCATCCTATGGTATTCGCTGTTCACCTTCCTCAGTGCGCTGGTGGTTCGGGTATGGCAACTGGCAATCCTGCGGCTTTTGGCCGGGATTGGGATCGGTGGAGAATGGGCGATGGGTGGCACCTTCGTAGCCGAAGCGTGGCCGGAAGATCGGCGCCGTACCGGCGCCGGGTTGATGCACACGGGATACTACGTCGGGATCTTGCTGGCTGCGCTTGCCAACTACGGGATCGGCAGCCACCTCGGTTGGCGGGCCATGTTCGCGCTTGGAGGATTGCCCGCGCTGCTGCTGGCTTGGATTCGCCGTGGCGTAACGGAGCCGGCACGCTGGCTGGAGAAGGAGAATGTGGTCCACACCTGGGCATTCTGGCGTCCGCTAGGCATGCTGTTTGCGCCGGCTTGGCGTCGTCGCAGCCTTCTCAATTCGCTGTTCATGCTGACTTCGATCTCTGGGCTTTGGGCGGGAACGGTATACGTGCCCGCGGCGGTGACAGCCCTTGCAGAAGCTTCGAGGCATACCGCTTCCCAAGCCGCTCAGTTGGCGTCTTGGGGCACGATGCTCGTTGCCTTCGCGACAGTTCTCGGCTGCCTGCTGATGCCGATGCTTGCCGAAGGCCTGGGACGGCGCGCGACCCTCGCCCTTTATTTCGCCCTGATGCTGGTGGGGATTGCTTTGACTTTCGGAAAAGTTTTTTATCTCGAGGCGAAGGCGCTTCCCTGGTTCTTCGTTTGCTTATTTTTCCTTGGCCTGGGAGGCGCCAATTTTGCTGTTTACACCCTCTGGCTGCCGGAACAGTATCCCACAGAGTGCCGAGCCAGCGCCTTTGCCTTCTCCACCTCGTTCGCCCGCTTCGGCGGCGCCGGGATCACGTTTCTGGTGGGAGCCGGAGTGCGCCACTGGGGTTCTCTCGGCAAGCCTGTGGCCTTCACCGCCATCGCCTTCGCAGTTGGGCTCCTGCTCACTCCATGGGGGGTAGAGACTCGAGGCCGCCCTTTACCGGCCTGAATCATGGGAGTCGATTCGTCCTTTGGAGTTTGAAACCAACCCCAAGGGACGGACGCGGTTCTCCCGCCTGTTAGTGCAACCTGGCGAAGCGCTCACTGTTGGGTTTGGCTCCATAAAGCGCGAAAAACAGAATATAGAGATAGCAAAGAACCGGCAGGAAAAAGGCGTGATGGATCCCGATCCGATCGGCAATCGCGCCCTGCGCCTCGGGAATGATGGCTCCGCCAACAATCGCCATGATCATGATCCCGGAAGCGTCGCCGGTGAGCGGGCCCAGTTCAGCCACACCCAGGGTAAAAATGCTGGGGAACATGATGGAATTGAATAAGCCGACGGCAATGATCGACCACATGGCGACATGCCCGCTGGTCAACATTGAAATCGCAACCAGGGAGGCGGCACACACCGCACAGAGGCCCAGCAATCGCCGGGTGCTCAGTCTTTGTAAGAGTCCGGAGCCGATGAAGCGCCCCACCATGGCGCCGCCCCAGTAGAACGCCACGAAACGGGCGGCCACCTTCTCGGCCAATCCGCCAATGTCAGGCTGGTTGAAGTAATTCACCAGGAAACTTCCGATGGAGACTTCCGCGCCGACGTATACGAAGATGCCGATCGCGCCAAAGAGCAAATTGCGATGTTTCCAAACCGAGTCGTTGACCTTTTCCCCGATGCGATGCTGAGCCTGCTCAATCTTGGGCAATTTGAAACTGCCGATCGCAACCGCAAGCAGGACCAGCGCAGCTCCCAGGCCCACGTAGGGTATTTTGACCGTCGCCGCTTCCTGCAAGCGGTACGCGCGCAGGGCCTCGGGTGTCAAGGCAGCCATCTCGGTGACAGTCTTGGGGGCCGCGCTCAGAATGAACAGGCTGCCGAAGAAAGGGGCGAGAAACGTGCCCAGGGAATTGAACGCCTGGGTTAAATTCAGACGGCTCGAAGCGGTTTCCGGCTTGCCCAACACGGTGACGTAGGGGTTGGCGGCTACCTGCAGGCAGGTGATGCCGGCAGCCAGAACAATGAGGGCAAGCAGGAATAAAGGGTAGGACGGAACACTGGCGGCGGGCACGAACAGAAATGCGCCCAGCCCCATGGTAAGCAAGCCCGCTACCATCGACCGCTGGTAGCCAATCGCGTCAATCAGCTTCGCCGACGGCACAGAAAAGAGGAAATACGCTCCAAAGAAGGCGAACTGAATCAGCATGACGCGGGTGTAATTCAGCTCGAAGATCGACTTGAGATGTGGAACCAGAATGTCATTCAGGCAAGTTAAAAATCCCCACATGAAAAACAGGGTGGTGACCACCGCCAGCGCGCTGCCATACGCCTCGGACGACCTTAGCGCGCTCGTGGAGGTTTGAACCTTGGTTGAAACCATAGGAATTCTTCAGTCGATCCTCAGCTTATCAGCCTTTGCCCGACGATCCTAGTTCTTCGGTCGTTCCCTCTTCCGCTCGGGCAGTCGAGACTTGCTTGCCTGACTCTTTCCCCGCCGTCCGTGGTAGGATCCCTCCAACCTCGAGCGGCGGAGGCTCCGATTGTTCACGCCTAGAGTGGCAAACGCGTGTCGACGGCGGATGCTGGTTTGCTTTCTTGTGCTCGCCTGTCCCGTCCGCCCGCAACCAATATCTAATTCGGGAACGGCGCAGACCGGTCTGACCCCGATTCTCGATTACATTCGATCGAACTGGGACGTCCTGACCCGCTCGATGACCCGCTGTGACAGCGTGGTCGACCCCAAATTGCCAGAAGCCTCCTTATTGTATCTGCCGGCCGACTTTCCCCGGCCGGAGGCGGTGCAAAAACTCGCGGACTCGTGCAAGGTCCGTGTGGAAGCTTTGCCGGTCGTAATTCATCATCCGGGCCAGCCCGAGGTCGAAGGGATGAAAGCGAATGGCTTGCTGTATCTGCCCAACAGCTATGTTGTGCCCGGCGGTCGTTTCAATGAGATGTATGGATGGGACAGCTATTTCATCATCCTCGGGTTGATCGACGACCAGCGTTTGGATTTGGCCAAGGGCATGGTGGAGAACTTCTTTTTTGAAATCGAGCATTATGGAACGGTGCTGAACGCCAACCGCAGCTATTACCTCACACGCTCCCAGCCTCCCTTCCTGACCTCGATGGTGCTGGCCGTCTACAACGCCGAGAAAATGGAGCAGCACGCCGATCGTGCCTGGCTGGAAAGGGCCTATACCCTTGCCGCTCAGGATTATCAAATGTGGGTCGAGGAGCCCCATTTGGCGGGCGCGACTGGGCTCTCCCGTTACTACGACTTTGGCAGCGGTCCGGCCCCGGAAAGCTTGCAGGATGAGGCCGGGCTTGGCCGCAAAGTAGCGGGTTATTTCCTGTTGCGGCCGGAGTTCGCCCGCAGCTACATCGTCTCCGACAGTAGCGAGAGTGTGGGAGCCCATTACAGCGTGAACCTCTGCCAGGCTTCCGCCGAGACGGCAACTCGAGATTGCGATCGCGCCGGCGACGTGACCCTGAGCGCCGACTACTACAAGGGCGATCGCAGCCTGCGGGAGTCGGGCTTCGATGTCTCCTTCCGATTCGAGCCCTACGGAGCAGCCACGCATCATTTCGCCCCGGTGTGCTTAAACAGCCTGTTGTACAAAACGGAAACTGATCTTGGGCAGATCAGCCGTGAGCTGGGCAAAGAGGGCGACTCTGAGACATGGAAGCGCCGTGCCGAGCGGCGCAAGGCGCTCATCGATCAATATCTTTGGGATGAGGAGCGGGGTCTGTTCTTCGACTACAATTTTACGAGCGGCGGCCAATCCACCTATGAGTACCTAACCACGTTTTATCCTCTGTGGGCCGGGCTTGCCACCCCCGCCCAGGCGGGGGCAGTGGTACACAATCTGAAGCGCTTCGAACAGCCGGGAGGTTTGGTCACCAGCCGTGAAAACACAGGCGCCCAATGGGACTATCCCTACGGTTGGGCGCCGCTTCACCTACTTGCCGTCGAAGGCCTTCGCCGCTACGGATACGCTTCCGATGCCGATCGGGTCTCGCTTCGATTTCTTTCGACGGTCCTCGCAAATTATCGAAAGGAGGGTACGATCCGAGAAAAATACAACGTGGTGACTGGGTCCTCCGAAGCGAATGTGACCGCCGGCTACAAGGCCAACGTCGTCGGCTTTGGCTGGACCAACGGCGTGTTCCTGCAGTTGTTACACCAGTTGCCGACGCAGGCATCCCAAAGCTTGGCCCAACACTAGATTCCGCCTTCGAAGTGTTTTCGATCTCGAGAGAATCTTCCGATTGGATTCACAACAACCTTGATGGCATTCTTAAAGAGCTTGAACTCTTCAGCCACCCCAGACTCACCGCAGAAATCTCTGACGCGCACATCCTCGCCTGCAAAAACCCGACTTCCGGCGACGCTGCGCGCCCTCGAGCATCGCAACTTTCAGCTCTTTTTCAGCGGTCAGCTCATCTCCTTGATCGGGACCTGGATGCAAAGCGTGGCCCAGTCTTGGCTGGTCTACCGCCTGACCGGGTCCTCGTTGCTGCTGGGCTCGGTCGGATTCGCCAGCCAGTTCCCTGTTTTTCTCGTCGCTCCGCTCGGCGGCATCGTCGCCGACCGGTACAACCGGCAGAAAGTGGTGATCGGAACCCAGACGGTGTCCATGGTGCTCGCCTTTGTTCTTGCTCTTTTGACCCTCACGGGGATCGTCCAAGTCTGGCACATTTTCGTGCTCGCGGCCCTGCTCGGCGTCGTCAACGCCTTCGACATCCCGGGCCGACAGGCGTTCCTGGTGGACAT
>JASHSL010000196.1 GCA_030040855.1 Terriglobales bacterium | reverse complement strand
TTCTGCTCCATCCAGTTGGTAGTCATGAAACCACTTCCCGCCGCCTGCTCAATCTCCCGGGCAACCTGGCGGGCGCGGTAGATGTCGTCCAGTTTGAACTCGAGCACGGAAATCTCATCGCCCAGGCCGAACAGCCGCTCGGCATCGCTCAGACGGGCGAAGGCCCAGGAATAGTCGTAGTCGTAAAATCCCGAGTTAAAGATCCCCGCCACCCGAAAGCGACTGTATTTGGGAACGATGCCGAAGGGGGTGAGCTCGCCTTGCGGACTAGTCACGAGCACGACCGAGCCCAGCGACGCCCCTAAATCGTCCGCCATATCTTTGCCGAGAATAATCGGCGGCATCCGTTCGACGCGGGCCTCGACTTGTCCGAGCGCATCGGGAGACCCAGCTGCCTCGATAGAGCCGGCATTCGTCTCCGGTTTTTGCGACTCCGAAGCCCTCGGGGGGGTGTGGGCTTCTTCGAGAGCCCCGTTCAAGCCGGCGGAGTCCGGGCCCAGCAGGTTGCTGACCTTGCTCTCGTAGGCGGGAATGATGCCTTTGAGCACAGCTCCGCGCGCCCGCGGCCCGCGGGAGATCAGCACTTGTTCGTAAATGGCGGGAGCCACCGCTACCACATGGGGTTGTTCGGACAAGCGAGCGAGCAGCGCCCGCCAGTTCGTGATGCCATCGCTTTCGATGCGGAGCAGGTTGACATGAGAGGTCGCACCGAGAAGGCGATCCTGAAGATCCTCGCGAAAGCCGTTATTGATGGCGAGCGCAATCACCAGGGATGCCACGCCCGCCGCCACGCCCGCGATCGAAATGGCGGTAATCACCCCGATCACGGCTTGCCGGCGCTTCGCCCGAAGATAACGGGAGGCGACGAAGAGTTCAAAGCGCATGCCGAGCGCGGTTGGTCATCGGTCGGGTCAGAATAGGTCTCTCCTCTCGATGGTCTTTGCCATCGCCATCGATGACAACCGTCCGCCCTCATCATATCCCTTCCCTGCGGCTTCATGCGGGAAAACGCAAGAAGGCGATTTCGAGAATGCTCCCGATCATTTCGTCAATTTCGGCCACAGCGCGGGCACACGTTCTTTATACGCGGTGTACTCGGCACCGAACCTTCCTTCTAATTCTCTGTCTTCCATCGAAATCATCACCCAGCCGGTGATCACTGCGAACACGGTCAAGCCATAGCAGACGAAAAGGCCGGTGGCCACGCTCCAGGCCAACATTTCGCAAAGATGCGCCAGGTAAACCGGGTGGCGGATCTGAGCGCGAATACCGGCGGTTTCCAGGCGTTGCTCGCGGTATCCGGCGATGACTTCAGGAAATCCCCCGAGCTGTTTCGCAGTGAAGGACTTGCCGGCTGCGACGTAGAGCACGAATCCTGTCGAAAACAGCAGAATCGCCGGCAGCCAGGACCAAGGAGTCCAGTACAGCCCGCGATCACGCCAGGGGAAGGTGAATGCCGCCACCATCAGTCCCGTCGCCAGCCAGGCGGGCACGAGAATCCGGTAGGGCGAGCGCTTCCGCGATCGCCAGAACTCCGCCCGGGAATGGATCAAGACCCAGAAGCAAGGAATGGTCGAGTACGCGACACAAGCCAGCCAGGCGAGGAGCTTCAGGGATCGAACCATAGACAGAAACATTGTAAAGTTTAGTCACATGGCCTTATCCGCCAACTCCGAGTCCTCCGGTCGAGTTGCCTTTGCCTATCCCAGTTTCACGGCCTACGTCTCAGCACGCTTCTTCGTGGTCGTAGCTCTCGAAATGCAATCGGTGGCCGTGGGATGGCAAGTGTATGAAATCACGAGACGTCCTTTGGATTTGGGGCTGGTCGGGTTGGCTCAGTTTGTGCCCGGAATCCTCTTCTTTCTGCCCGCAGGTCACGCCGCCGACCGCTTCGCCCGGCGTGGCCTGCTGCTTCTCTGTTACGCCGGCTATGCCGTCTGTTCCGCTCTGCTGCTGGCGATGGCTCTCGCGAGCCACCATTCCGTCATTCTGATTTACCTGGTGGTGGCTCTGCTCGGCCTGCTGCGCGCCTTCAGCTTCCCGGCCAGCCGGGCCCTGCTGCCACAGCTGGTGCCGGTGGTCCATTTTTCGAATGCCGTCGCCTGGCACTCCACGGTTTTTCAGGCGGCAACCATTTTGGGCCCGACCGTGGGCGGCACGGTCTACACGCTTTTTCACGGAGCCGCTCCGGTGTACGCGTCCGCCGGCCTGATCTCACTCGGCGCTCTCGCCTCCATGCTGCGCATTCGAGTGCAAGAGAAGCCGCGGCCGCAAGAGCCTCTGAGCCTGGCAAGTGTCCTAGCCGGCTTCCACTATATCTGGGAACACAAGCTGCTCCTCGGTTGCCTCACCCTAGATCTGTTCGCCGTTCTGCTGGGAGGAGCCGTAGCCCTGCTTCCGATCTACGCCCACCAGATTCTCCATACCGGACCGTGGGGCCTCGGACTGCTGCGCAGCGCCCCCGGAGTCGGTGCCGGCGTCATGGCCATCCTGATTGCCCATCGCCCCTTGAAGAGTCGGGCCGGTCCGACCATGCTGTGGTGCGTAGTAGGCTTTGGGATCTTCACCATCATCTTCGGGATCTCCCGGAATCTGATCTTGTCGCTGGTTTCGCTTCTGCTGGTCGGGGCGAGCGACATGGTGAGCGTCGTGATTCGGGCCATTCTTATCCAGCTCGGCACGCCCGATCAAATGCGGGGCAGGGTCAACGCCGTCGACATGCTGTTCATCGGTGCCTCGAATCAATTGGGCGAGTTTGAGTCCGGGCTCACAGCCCATTGGTTTGGAACCGTACCGGCAGTTGTCCTGGGAGGGGTGGGAACCCTGGTCATCGTCGCGATCTGGGCCTGGAAGTTCGCCGAGCTGCGCCAACCCAGTGCCGAGGGTGCGGTCGAACTGGAGCCAGCCGGGAGTTGACGCGCGCCCGTGCAATCCCTTCCTCCGGGCGGATTACTTGCCCGGAACTACGACCTTCGCCGAGCTCATGTTGTCATAGCGATCGTAGACTCGTACCACAACGACGTGTTCTTGCTGGCCGCCCGGGCTGGGGTTCGGGTCCGAGGCACCCGCCGGACCAAGATCTGCGGGAACGGCAGCATGAAAATCATAGGCCTCGGCCTTGGCATCGGAGATCTCTCCTACCGGTTCCACGAATTGCCAGTCGCCGGCATCGATCGAGAACTCGGCACGTTTGATGTCCGAAAAGCTGTCCACCGCCCGGAACCGCACGCGCAGTTGCCCGCCCTCGAAGGCAGCCGTTAGATTCTCGATGCGGGGAGGAGTGGTATCGATTTCAAAGCGCTCACTCTCTTTTTCCGCGCTGAGTGCCTCCCCGGGAGAATGCGACGGAGCATCGGAGGCAACCACTTTCACCGTGTATCCCCCGTCGGGAAGCAGGGAAGCGTCAAAGGAATAGAACTTATCCACCAGATTGTCTTTGAGCAGCAGCCATCGAGTTTCGCCATCGCCGCGGTAGTAAACCGAGTACACCATCTGGTCGTCATTATCGTCGTGAACGTTCCATTTCACCCCGACCGAGTCACGGTCGTGCACGGGAGTGGGAGGGCTATCAAAGTGCGGCTGGTTACTGTCTGTGCTGGCTACCTTGGGCAGAGACTGATAGCGCACTGCGACTTGCACGGTGACATCGTCAAATTCCGGCGGCACATT
>JASHSL010000195.1 GCA_030040855.1 Terriglobales bacterium | reverse complement strand
GGGATGCACATAATGCCCTTAATTTAAACGACTTATGTTATATCAATCCGAGTTCTTGTCTCCCCTACGGTAATCCGATTCCCGTTACCGAGGATTCGCTGAGAAGTCCGTCGCAACCATTGCAATCCGTTGCAACCTAAGGTTTCTTAGAGTAAACTAGGCGAAATTCTGCCGGTCCCCCGCCGCAGGAAGCGCTGTTTCGTGGGAAGGTTGGGGTGTTCCTGATCCCCAGCCGGTCAGTGCAATCTTTTCTGCCCGGAGGAAGCGATGGAAGCAGGGTTAGCTAGCGGTGGGACTCCCATTCGTGTTTTTGTCGCAGACAATTCACCCATTCACACGCAACTGGTGGCCGATGGATTGAAGCGCGACCCCAGTCTGCAAGTAATTGTGCCCGTGTCAGATTGCTCCGGCCTGGTCACTGAGGTGATGGCCAGCGACGTTGACGTGTTGGTTATCAGCGCAAACTTGGACGACCAGCCATCTGGAGGCTTGGAAATTCTGCAGGAGCTGCGGACGTCATTTCCTGGAATACGCGCCGTAGTTCTTTTGCACTCTTCCAAACGCGAGCTAATTGTGGATGCATTTCGAGCGGGAGCCCGAGGAATCTTCAGCCGGCAAGGCTCGATTGAGATGCTCATGAAGGCGGTTCGATGCGTGCACGAGGGCCAGATTTGGGCGAACAGCCGCGAAATGAGCCTGGCTGTCGAAGCCCTGGCAAATTCGCGCATGGTCCGCCCAATGAACGCAAATGGCCTGAACCAGCTCTCCCGGCGCGAAATGGACGTGGTCCGGTGCTTGGCCGAAGGGATGAGCAATCGGGAAATTGCCGAGCGGCTTCAACTCAGCCAGCACACGATTAAGAATTATCTATTTCGCGTGTTTGATAAATTGGGAGTTTCAAGCCGAACCGAGCTCCTGTTCATGACCTTAAACCAGTCGACTCCCGCGAATTGGATTCCCTGAACCAGTCCCTTTCTGGATCGAGTCCCCAATCCCAACTGGTTCTGGGCGCCCAAAGCGGTCACGCACGTAATGGGCGGAGCAGGAGCGTCCCGTCCGATGTCGGACTGGGTAATCGGAGTGTGGAGAAGCGATAGTGGCCGCGGGCGCGCTTACGCGTTGGCGAGAAATCCTCGATGAACCTTGCTTTTGCCGATGCCTTGCTACATTACTAAGGTCAAGTGTGGTCAGGACCTGACACCGTTTCCAACCGGGCAGATCCTGGCAGCGGTCTCGTAAGTGATTCATTTGCAAGCAGATTTTACCTCTCACGCGAGAGAGATCGGGGGCAAGAGCCATAGCGGGTGCACGTTCAGGCCACGGCGAGGCTTTCGGGAAATGCGTCACTTTCGTGGGATCGCGAAATCCTGCATGTTATGTAATAACTTCCAAGTAGTAGTCGAATCACACAATCCCCCAACAAAAATGAGTTCAAATTTGGAGCGGTTGTGATGCAGCCGATCTTTCCGCGTCATTGTCGTCTGGCTCTGGTCGCCGTTGCGATTCTGTCCGTGTTCTTCTCTGCGTGCTCGCGCGACATGCGCAAGCAAAAATATTTTCAGAGTGGCCAACGATACTTCGAGAAGGGCAAATACCAGGAGGCAGCGATTGAGTTCTTCAACGCAATTCGGGTGGACGGCAGTTTTGCGGAAGCTCACTACCAGTTATCGCAGTGTTATTTGAAAACCCAGCAGTGGTCTGCGGCTTATCAGGAACTCGAGCGCACCATCGAGCTACAACCCGAAAACTACGAGGCTCGCACCGATCTGGCGGCGCTGCTGATTGCCGGCCGCGATTTCAAACAAGCCCAGGAGCAAACCGACTGGCTCTTGCGAAAGCGGCCCGATGATCCGCAAGTTCACGTCACGTATGCCAATCTCCTCGCGGGCAAGGGCGATCTTCCCGGTGGAGTGCAAGAAATGCAGCGGGCGATCGCCATGGCGCCGAGCACATCGAACTTCTATCTCAACTTGGCACTCTTGCAATTGAAGAACAACCAATCCGAGCTGGCAGAAGCTAGTTTCAAGAAAGCGATGGAACTGGACCCCAAGTCGCCCGACCCCCACTTCCTTCTCGGCAGCTCCTATCAGTCGAGTGGACGGTTTGGTGACGCGGAACAGCAGTTTCGCGAGGCCATCGCAGCCGATCCCAAGAACCCCGAACTGCGCGGCACGCTGGCGCGGCTTTATCTCGCGCAGGGCAAGAAATCGCAGGCCGAAGAGTATCTCCGCCAAGCAGTTCTGGATTTTCCTAACGATTCTCTCGGGTACCGCATGCTGGGCGATTTTTACTATGCAAACGCAGACATCGACAAAGCGATCTTGGAATACGCTGGCATTCTCGAAAAGCACCCGAGCGATTTGCTAGCCAAAAAGAACTACATTCAACTCCTTATCCAGAAGTCCCGGCTGGACGAGGCGCAAAATCTGAATGATCAAATCCTCCGCGCCAATCCGGCGGACAACGAAGCTCTGATCTTCCGCGCCCAGATCCAGATTCAAGGAAACCATCTCAACGATGCCAATTCGACTTTGGAAACCGCGATCAAGAATGATCCGAATAACGCCGCCGCGCACTTTTATCTCGGAATTGCGCTCGAGAGGATGGGAAATTTGGCGAATGCAGAAAGTGAATGGGGAGAGGCGGCGCGATTACGACCCGATCTGGTTGACGTGCAGTCGGCGCTCGCGGACGCAGCCTTGCGCAGAGGAGACATGAGCGCCCTCGAGGAAACAGCCACGCGGATCATCAACCTGGAGCCCGGCTCTCCCGACGGTTATGTGTTGCGCGCGACGCCCAGTATGAATCGCAACTTGTTTCTGCAGGCGGAGCAGGATATTGCGAGCAGCATCGCGTTGGCTCCCCAAGACGCCGTGGGTTATGTGCAATTAGGAAATCTTAGGCTGCTTGAAAAACGATACGGCGAAGCTGCCAAAGCCTACCAGGAGGGATTGGACCGCGATCCGAACTCGATCGACGCACTCCGCGGGCTTGTCGATCTTCACCTTGCCCAAGGCGAGCTCGACCGGGCTATTCGCGTAATCGATACACAGATTGCCAAGTCCGAGAACAACAGTGCTTTCTATGATCTGCTGGGCACGATGCTGTTCCGAAACAAGAAAGACTTGAACGGAGCCGAAGCCGCGCTTCGTAAATCTATGCAGCTGGATCGAAACAACGTCGACGCGTGGCTCGAGATGGGCCAGGTACAGGCAGCCGAGGGGAGAGTCGACCAAGCCATCGCCACCTACCAGCAGGCACTCCAAGAGCATCCAAGGCAAGCGAATCTGTACGTATCGCTAGGGGAGCTATTTGAATCCAAGCGCGATTGGAACGACGCGCAGAAGGCCTATCAGCAGGCGTTGGCTCTTAGGCCCGCAGATCCGGTGGCCTCGAACAACCTGGCCAACGTGATGCTCGAGAACGGAGGCGACTACGATGTAGCCTTGTCGCTGGCGCAGACCGCGCGCCTTGCCATGCAGGATTCGCCAGATGTCGCCGATACCTTAGGATGGATTTACTACCACAAGGGGGCTTACAAGTTGGCGGTTAGCCTCCTCGAGGAGGCCATCGCCCTGGCTGACAAGAATAAGACGCCAGAGAGTCCTGATTTCCACTATCACCTAGGTTTGGCCTACGAGAAGACACAGCAGTTCGCGCTTGCGCGGCAGCACTTGGAGCGTGTGCTCCAGATCAACCCCAATTACAGCGATGCCGCGAATGTCCGGAAGCAACTTGCCCGTTTGCAGTCCTAGCCCTCGAGGTTAGCTTAAGCGGCAACGGCTTACACTTACCAATGACGGCCGCGTTCCACCCGCCAAGCGTTCCCGATTCGAAGCAAGCGAGGCCGTGACCCCGCCGTAAGCAGGTTTTCGGCGGCCTCGGCGCATACCTCGAATGCACTCGATGTACCTCTGAGATCTTCCCGGCAGATGAAAAAGCTTGCATACTGCCACCGCTATGAAACTCCCCCGATCGGTTTCTGGCCGACTGGCTTATTGCGTGACCATTCTTGCGGGATTTGCCCTGCCGCCCAGCGCCCGTGCAACCCAACTGAAACTCAGCTCCAAGGAGCTTGAATTTGGCAAAGTGATTGTGGGCAAGACACGGACCTTGTCCGCTACTTTGACGAACACGAGCAAGAAGGATGTGACGATCTCAACCGTACACTGCAATGCCAAGGCGTTCGCCGTTCCCGACCTTAAACTGCCCTTTACTTTGGCAGCCGGGCATCAGGTGGCCCTGGAGATCACATTTCATCCGGAGGAGCTTGGGCAGGTGACGGGAAGCATCCTCTTCAACCACACTGTGGCTTCTCTTAAAGTACAAGGCCAGGGCGTTAGAAAGTCGGTGCTAAGGGCGAACCCTCCCAGTCTTGCTTTTGGCGATGTGCAGGTGGGGGATAGTGTCAAGATGCTGGTCGCGATCACGAATGCCGGGAGCTCATCGGTCAAGCTCACCGACACGAGGGTCCTCGGTAGCGGATTTGTCATTGTAGGGCTGGTTTCGCCTTTGACGCTCGAGGGGGGACACAGCTTTACCTTCACCGTTAAGTTCGCGCCCAAAGCAGCGGGTAGCGAAAAGGGTGATTTGACATTTAGCGACCCGGAAGACCCGAACTTAGTGATCGCGCTCGACGGCACCGGCACGGCCGCAGGCCACCTCACGGCTCCTGCGGCGATGAACTTCGGCGACGTGATCGTGGGGCAAAGTGCGAGTCAAACCGGGACCCTCAGTGCCGCCGGCGCGACTGTAAAAGTGCGGTCTGTAAGCAGCAGCAGTCCGGAATTTGTTGTCGGCGGATTGTCGTTCCCGGTGACGATTGCCGCCGGCCAAAGCGTCCACTACAAGGTCAAATTCACGCCGCAGAAGACAGGAACGGCGTCGGCCAGCCTATCCTTCAAAAGCACGGCTTCGGATGCAACCGTGACCGAGCCTCTGACCGGTACCGGTGTTTCGCGCCAGTATGTGAGGCTCTCCTGGAAGGCGAGCACTTCGAAGGTGGCGGGTTATAACGTTTATCGGGCCGATCACTCGGGCGGGCCTTATACCAGGATCAATGCGGTGCTGGATCTGGCAACCTCCTACACCGACGCCTCGGTTGCGCTGGGGCAAACCTATTACTACGTAGTCGCTGCCGTAAACGCGAGTGGGGTAGAAAGCAAATACTCAAACCAGACGCAAGCTGTGATTCCCTAGACCCGATTTCGCGATTCGCGGGGTACAAATCATGGGCACCGCGTGCCGCACATTCCCTCCCTCGGATCGCACGCGTGGTGCGCACGAGCCTATGCCGCTCCGGCTAGCACCTGACTAAATTGCGGGAAGAGATTCCCTTGGTGGCGTTGCGCGTATCCACCACCAGTTGTGACTCGCGAACGATCCTGGGATAGTCATAATCGGAGTGATCAGTCACGATCAGCACGCAATCGTATTGGCCGAGGTTGTCCAGGCTGGCACACTCCATCTGCAGATCATATTTGCGGCCCCGGCCAACAAACTTGAAATAGGGATCGTGATAACTCACCTGGGCGCCCTGCTGCTGCAACAGTTCGATAATGGTGAGCGACGGAGATTCGCGCAGATCGTCGATATCTTTCTTATAGGCTACGCCGAGCACCAGCACTTTAGAACCGTTGATCGTCTTGCGGCGCTCATTGAGCGCCGCGCCCACTGAAGCCACCACGTGATAGGGCATTTGCAGGTTGACTTCGCCCGCCAATTCGATGAAGCGGGTGTGAAAATCAAATGCTTTGGCTTTCCAGGACAGATAGAACGGGTCGATAGGGATGCAATGCCCTCCCAACCCGGGGCCGGGATAAAACGCTTGAAACCCGAAGGGCTTGGTGGAAGCTGCCTCGATTACTTCCCAGATGTTGATTCCCATGCGCAGGGACAGCAGTTTCAGTTCATTGACCAAGGCAATGTTCACGCAGCGATAGATGTTTTCGAGCAGCTTGGTCATTTCGGCGGCCGCGGGCGTAGAGACCAGCACCACACGATTGAACACTGAGCCATATAGACCGGCAGCTAATTCCGAAGCGCAGGGATCGAGCCCGCCCACAACTTTTGGAATGTCGCGCCGGGCCACGGTCTGATTCCCCGGGTCCTCGCGTTCGGGAGAGAATGCCACGTAGAAGGCACCCCCCTCTTTGGCCCGCGTCGCCTTCAGCCCCGATGGGTTGCCCTTTTCAAGAATAGGAACCAAAACCTCTTCGGTTGTGCCGGGATAGGTCGTGCTCTCTAGGATGATCAACTGCCCAGCGCGGAGATGGGGTGCGATCGATTCCGCCGTGGAAACAATGTAGCTAAGATCGGGTTCGTGATATTCGTTCAGAGGAGTGGGTACGCAGATGACAATGGCATCCATGTCCCGCAACCGGGCGAAATCAGCCGTCGCGGAAAAACCGCCCTGGCGGGCGACATCGATCTCGGTCGAAGGGATGCGATAGATGTACGACCCGCCGCTATTGAGTGTGTCTACCTTCTTCTTATCAATGTCAAAGCCGGTCACCGGAAAACGCTGCTCGTTAAACAAGAGAGCCAACGGCAACCCGACATAGCCAAGGCCGATGAGACCAACCCGCGCCGTGCGAGCCTGGAGCTTATTCTTGAATTCTTGGGAGGTCATACTAGCTTCCTGAAAAACCCTCGACACGAAACCACTCCGATCAATTGGATTTGCAGTCGACTGCTTGCCACGTCTGGTTCCAGCTTGTCCCCGCCCAAAGCTCCAGAGGATTACCGGATCAGTAGTTTCCCTGCTGCCGCGCAATGGCGCTGAGATGAGTAACGTCCTGTATATCGGGAGAACCCGAACATTATACCGCCCTCTGCCAGCACATCGACCTTCGTTCCTCGCCAACCTAAGCCGATGCTAACCCTGCCCTACAACCGCCCGCGAAAAACCACGGAGGCGCCGACTTCCGGAGAGTTTCACTGCCTGAGGGTCGGCCGGGGTAACCTCGGGAAAACACGGGCGGGCTGGGGCGCGAACTGCGCATTCTGCTGCTCGTCGGCTGCTAAGCGCATGAAACTAAGGTGACCTTTCCCGCGATTACCGGCACAAATTGGCCATTGTCGCATCGATTCGAATCCAGTAGTGCTAGTACAGGCGGACAGTCTAGCCCCGTCACTAAAGTTTATGAGACCCCATTACTCGCGTTCGGTCCTACGTTTCCTCATAGCAATTTCGTTGGTTCTATTGAGCTTTCGTCGGTCTGCCTTTGCCCAGCAGACAGCTTTTCTTCCCGACGACCCGGGCGGACTTGAGTCCGGTTTTGTGAATTCGGCCACTCCGTCTCAACCGCTGCCAACCGCCACAAGCCATCGTTTTTGGGACCGAGAGAACCGCATTCTCTTTGCCTCGGTGGCTGCGGCAAGTACCCTGGATTTCGCGGTCACTTATTCGAACCTGCAGGCTGGGGGCAGGGAATTGAATCCGGTCACGCGCCTATTTACCGGCAACACGGCGACGCTAGCACTGAACTTCGTCGGAGAAACGGCCGGCGTAATGGGTGTCAGCTACTTCTTTCACCGGACCGGACACCACAAGCTGGAGCGCCTGACGCCTATTCTTGACGCCTGTGTGTCAGGAGGAGCGGTAACTTACGGATTGACACACCGCCGATAGCAACATCGCAATTCCTCTAGCTCCAGCCCGCCCACCAAGAATGGAGCCGGGCGAAGCAACGGTGTTTTCGTCTAAGGTTTCAGATAGAGGGCCGAGGCACACGCTTCGCGTCAGAGTCTAGTGCTGGCCACGATGGCCGGCGTTGACTCCGAATAGCTCAAGGTACTTATTAGGAAATATCTACCCGCGCTTAAGATTTCTTGGATTTCTCAGCGCGGAACTTCTTCCATCGTAAGCGTTGCGCAGCTGCTATGCGTTTGCGCGCTGACGCAGGCATCCGACGACTCTTCGGTGCGGCGCCGAGCGTGCGGAGTGCTCGTAGAGCCGCATCAATTGTTTTGAGTCTTCCCTTCAGGACTCGGTGTTCGGCAGTAAGTGTCTGGACAACCGTCTGTAGTCTCACGGATCCGAATTATAACAAAGGGATTTGCTGCTCATGCTCCGCCACGCTTTTTTTTTGGGCGGTATTCGGAACCGAGTGGAGTATCTGCATGAACCGTACTCCGCTTCATGCCGCCCTACCGGCCGCCGGGTCTGTAGTCGCGAGCTCCTTCCGTTCACTGTTTATAGGCATATACCGGGACCGTCTTGCCACTGCAGAAATCGTTGGCGTCGCACTCGGTATAGAGAGCAGCATGATCGCTAGCCGGGATCAAAAACGTATTGCTAATTCCAAAGGTGGTAAAAGAGCTGCCATCGAGCAAGGTAAAAGTGTAGGGATCGGTTGAGAATTCGATCTGCAGTGCGATCACAATGCAGCTGGACTGATAGATGCTCATCAGATCGCCATCCACCGTCGTTTGGCTTAAATAGGTAAGAGGCTGGCAGGGGGACAGCGTGTTCAAAGCCGGGTCAGCGGCAAACAGGATTCCTAGGGCCTCGGTGCCGTCGATCGATCCCGAGGACTGCGAGGTGCCGTTCGCAAAGACGGTGATGTTGTTGAAGACCAGGGGTCCGGTGTAGTAGCCGCTAGAGTCCGTTCCCCAATAGAACTCGTAGGCAGCCGTGCCGTTGGTATACATCGCGTCGCTGAAGGTTCCGATTTGGACAACGCTAGGGTCAGTGGTTGACGCGGCCAAAGGCTTCGGCCCGATCTTCGGACCGTAGCGGGCACGCAACTCGGGTAAGTTATCGTTGGTAACGAGAATGACCTTTTGCCCGAAGGCAAAAGATGTGAACAGTAGAAGTAGCGCAATCGACATCGGGTATCGTTTCACTTTTCTCCTCTCTTCGTTATGAACTGCCGAGTCCTCGGCCTGCAGGCCCAGCTCCTGAATCACGCTTAGAGATTCATCTTCAATCGGTTGCCTTTTGTCGACAACAAGGTTTCCTCGTGGCAGCCCCTCATTGTTCCGGACATTCACAGCCATCAAGATCAGAATGCGCGCTGTTGCTTCTACCTCACGGTTTTCACTGCCTGAGAGTGGCCCGGCAACCAGGATCGATCTTCAGACCATGAGTCAGTCCTGTTTGCTTCAGAAAAGCCCGCCGACGAAGGCCCAATCGATCTATCTGCCGCACTGAGGATCGTTCTACACAAGGTCGTCCTCCGAGTCGTCCGAAACGATAGCATCAGGAGGTCAGAGGAACCGCCGGCCGACTGAAGTTATAGAACGTGAACGAGCCGATTTGCCGGCTGGTGCCGATCGTTCCATCCCTAGAGTTGTAGAAAATTCTCCCCGGTTCGGCGCGCAACATTCTGCAGGCACAAGAACCCAGCGTCAATGGCCGTTTAGTGGGGGCGTTATCTCCACAACTGGACGCCCGGGTTCGTAACCTGCGCTGGCCTTTCCCATTCGTCTCCACGCCGCGGATTCCGATTGCAGAGGCTCGGCCCGATGCGTTGAGGGTCGGGCATCCCAGCAGACGATGATCTACGTGCAAGCCGATTTGCCCGA